>JAGOLJ010000031.1 GCA_017994125.1 Candidatus Altimarinota bacterium | reverse complement strand
CCCGGATACGGAGCGATTAACGGAGCCGGCATCAAAGCGGAACTGGTTTGGCCGCTTGGCGGCAGCACCACCTACTACAGTGGAACCAGCACTATTCTTAAAGAGTGTAAGTGAATTGTTCTCCGTTATGCGTTAGCTCCAGAGCAATCTGGAAAACAACGCATAGCGGAGAACGCACCCTTTAAATCAACTCACCATTAAAAAAGCCCCCTTCCGTGGCAGGGAGCTTTTCTTAAAGATAAACCTTTATTTATCTATTTCTTCCTTTTTTTGAGAAGTTTCCCAAGTCCCAGTGAACCAAGCAGCAAAAGGCCAAGTTCGGGACCTGTTTTCGGCAGGGTAAAAGTTGTAACTACACCGGCGCTTTCATTGCCGGCGGAATCACGTGCCGTCAGTTTAAAGAAGTATCGCATTCCTGGAATCAGATCGGAAAAGTCGTAATTAACGGTCTTCGGATCAAGCGTAATGCCGCTCTCATAGATCTGGCCGTCGGTACTCTTATACAGGGTATATCCCGATAAATCGCCAGCCGAATTAAGGCTTCCGGTCCAGGTTAAATGAACCAGTGAATTTACCAGCTTTGCAATCAGGTCAGTAGCATCTTCCGGAGGTGTTGTGTCTGAAGATGTCTGCTGTGTATTCGAAGATGTCTGTTGTGTTGATGGAGTAGTGCCTCCCAGTCCTCCAAAGAAAACGGTGGCATTTCCATCCATACTGACAGCGTTACCGGCCTTATCCTTAACATCCATCACAATCAGGTTATAGTTCATTGGCTTCTGTGAATCAGTTTCCAGTAAAACTTTAGTCTGATCAGTCTGTTGGGTAGCCTTTTTCACTGTAAGGATTTTTTCATAATCCTTTTCTTCGGTAATGATAAAGTTTTGAGTTGGATCAGTGCTGGAAAGAACTACCGGCTCGGAAAATGTAACCATCACATGGGTAGGATCCGGGACGGTAACATTAGCCAGGGCAGGGGCAACCTTGTCAGCAGAAGCAGTCTGTTGGGTCTGAACCTGCTGCGTCTGGGTGGTTGGATGTTCAATATCAACACCGGTAAAAATTCCGGTATCAGATGTTCCGCTTACAATAGGATTATTAGACAGGTCTTTAACCTGGATACCAGCTATTAAAAGGTAGCTGGCCCCGGCCTGCTGGGTGGCAGTTGTAAGGATAACAGTCTTATTGCTGCTGTCGGTACTATCCATTTCAGCTTTCTTTACTGTCAGAATCGCCTGCGTGGCATCATTCTTAACGGTGAAAGCGTTTTCCGGTGCGGATACTGGTAATTTAACCGCTTCGGAGAATGTAACTTTTACCTGATCCTTATAAGTAGCCTCAGCCTTAACCACCTTTGGAGCCTCGGTATCGGCGGCGGCATGGGCAGGAGTAGCATTCACTTCAACACTGTAATTTTCGCTTTCATTACCTGCGGCGTCATAAGCTGTTATGGCAAAATAGTATTTTGTGCCATTGGTCAGCTTGGTTACCACATAACTGATCTTGTTGCCAACATCGATAGTCCCCAAATTATAGGTATCTCCATCATTAACAACAGGATTTGTTCCATAATAGATCTTGTAACCCTTTACCCCAACATTGTCGGTAGCCACATCCCAGCTGAGCGTAATCTGTCCGTCACCGGGAGTAGCCTTTACGTTTTCAACATCTTTAGGCATCTCGGTATCGGCGGCAGCCACTGTTTTGCTGGCATCAGGGATAATATCAGCTGCTAAAGCTGCTGGAGCCAATGTTGCCAGTCCAATCACGGCAAGAGTTAATCCGGCCAATAATGACAGATTTTTCCTGTTTGTATTTGTTTCTTTCATGGTATTTGTTTTTAATTTTTATTTTTAAGTATCATGCTATTTTATCAGAAAAATGACCTTTTTTGAATACTGGAGGCCGCAGAAACCAGGATATTAAATTGACAAAAATTAATAAGAATATTGAATTAATACAATTTAAGCCAATACTTCACGACTAATCACCTTTTTTCTCGATTGTCAGCTACCCAAATCTTGCTATACTATTGGCGAAAGATAGTATTTATCCCAGCAAAACATGAAAATCAGTCTCTCACAGGAACTGGTTGAAAAATTTCCGGGTATACAGGCAGCTGTTATCGTTTTAAATAACATCAAAAACGAGAAAAAACTCTCCAACATTTCCCAGTTAATGCGTGGCGTTACCGCCCAGCGCAAACTGGAATTCAAAGACGAAGAAAAGAAAAAGAACATCGGCATCATCCTCCAGAACGGCCGCGTAGATGAAAAAATGCTTCAGGAAGTTCAGCTTCTCGAAAGCAAAGTCAAAAAAGCTGGAGCTGGACGCGAACTTGGAAATACCAACAACCTTGAAGGCCTGCTCAATTACCTTTCTGTAAAATATCTGGTTCCTGTTTTTGGTTATGATCTTGATGAAGTGGAAAAAGATCTTGAGATTAACCTGATTAAACCTAAACAGGGCAAACATCCCGATGATTTTATTTTTCTGCCCACATCAAAACATATCGTAATCTGGCTAATCGACATTGGCTCCGTGGAAAAAGACCAGTTCGCCAAATTACCGGCGGAATTCTGCAAGATTATCCAGAAATATTGCGGCGGAACCCTTTCCAATACCCAAATCATCAACGCTGATGTTCTGGAAGCAGACCTGAATTACACCTCCGAAAAAGAAAAAGCCTACCTTGAAACTTTACAGAAAGAAGCCGCCAAACCGGAACCTGTTTTTGATGAAGCTACCGGCCAGCAATTGCCCGACTTTTTAGCCGACCAGGGCGCCAGCCCAAAGCCCCAGCAGCTCATCCCGGATTTGGTAAAAGATCTGGTCAAGGCTGCTTTAAAAGAGTATCTGGTAGCCCATAATGCCTTAAAGGATGAGTTAATTGACCAGCTTGAACTGCACACTCCCGCCGAACAGAACCATGGTGATTACGCCTGCAACATTGCCATGAAACTGGCAAAGGAAATGCAGAAATCTCCACAGGAAATAGCCGAAAGCATCATCCAGTTATTTCCCAAAAATGATTTGATTGATAAGGCCGAAACCGCCGGCCCTGGCTTTATCAACATCTATTTGTCACAGAATTTTCTCCAGAAAGAACTTCAAAATATCATCTCCCTCAAGCAGAATTATGGCCGGCTTGGCATCGGCCAGGGACAAAAAGTCGCAATCGACTATTCATCCCCGAATATCGCCAAACCTCTCGGTGTACATCATCTGCTTTCTACTGTCATCGGCCAGACCATCACCAATTTGCTCCGTTTCAGCGGCTACAAAGTCTTCGCCCTCAACTTCCCCGGCGACTGGGGAACGCAGTTCGGCAAGCTTCTGTATGCCTATAAAACCTGGGGCGACCGCTCCGTTATTGAAAAAGATCCACTCAATGAACTGCTTAAGATTTACGTTAAATTCCATCAGGAAGCGGAAAAAGATCCCACCCTCGAAGACAGGGGCCGCGAAGAGTTTAAAAAACTGGAAGAAGGGGACAATGAAAACCTGGAACTTTGGAAATGGATGAACCAGATCAGCATCCGTGAACTGGAAAGGATTTACCAGAAACTCGATGTCCATTTTGATGAATATCTTGGCGAATACATTTATCTTGAGTCCGCCCGGGAAATGGTCAAAGAAGGCAAGGAAAAAGGCGTCATCACCGAAGGTGAAAATGGCGCCTGGGTAGTCAGGTTTGAAAACGACAAATACCCGCCATATATCCTCCAGAAATCAGACGGCACCACTATTTATGCCACACGCGACCTGGCCAGCATCAGGGACCGTATCGAGCGGTTAAAAGCAAAAACCCTTCTTTATGTAGTGGATGTTGCCCAGACCCTGCACTTTAACCAGCTCTTCGAAACAGCCCGCAAATTCGGCTATACGGACATTAACTTCAGACATGTTGTCTTTGGCAGGATGCTGCTTCCGGAAGGCAAAATGAGCACCCGCAAAGGCGAAATAATCCTCCTGGATGAAGTTATCAAAGAAGCTGCCTTAAGAGCCCAAAAACTGGTCGATGAAAAAAGCAAAGACCTTTCCCTGCAGGAAAAAGAGCAGTTGGCCCAGTCTATGGCTGTAAGCGCCATCAAATACAATATCATTTCTCAAAATCGCGAAACCAACATCACCTTTGACCTGGACAGGATGCTTTCCATGGAAGGCAACAGCGCCCCTTATCTTGAATACACCCTGGCCCGCGCCAACTCCATCCTGCGTAAAAGTGCGTCGCAACAGCTGGAGAAAAAAACGAAGCCAGTCATCGTAAAAGACCAGAACCAGACCGACCTCTTTTCATTGGCGGAGGCCAGGATTATGGACGAGGACATATCACCTGCAAATCCGGAAGAAAAACCATTCGGCGCCCCCGCTGAACAGTCTTTATTACACTTTCTTATAAAAATGCCCGAAAGCGTGTTAGCGGCCTCGGAAAATTATAAGCCCAACATCCTGGCTACTTACCTTTACGATCTCGCCCGCGCCTTCAATAATTTTTACGATAAGGTCTCAGTCCTCGCGGCTGCAGACGAACAACTTAGGGCATCACGCCTCAATCTTGTAGAGGCAACTGCAATCGCCCTGCGCAACGGCCTGACCGTTTTGGGCATAGCAGTTTTTGATAAAATGTAGGTCGATTAAAAGTTTCACTGTCAAAAAAACCGGATCCCCCTGTTTCCGCCTGGGGCGGAAAAGATCCGGCCTTTTTGAAAAAAACAAAACCTAAAACCTTACCCATCAATATCTACGGAACCAGCTGAGAATTTCTTTCACTATTTTTTTGCCCTCTGTTTCCTGGAATTTGCATCTGTATTACAGTTTGCACCGTGCGTAGTTTAAACCATGGCCGTATATCAGAAGCAGTAAAATGATTTTCCCCGTCCTTGACCCCCAGCATTTTTACTCTCATTCCGGGGATACCAATAGCGCCATTTTGCCATTTAGCTTCGGTATAATTGACTATCCACAGGTCACCGGCTACCCCAATCAGGTCAAATTCCTGTCCGTTTTTAAAATCTTTGATTGTACCTGTTAAGAATCCCATTTCCGGTCTGTTCCAAATCACCGCTTTGGGCGGCATCATCATATTGTAAAAAGGCACATGTTCCATCACGTTTTCTTCCAGCGGTTCATTAAAATCAACGTAATAAATAAGTAATCCCACCAGCAAAGAACCCACAATACTGGCCAGAAGAATCAGGGTTGTACCGTACTTATAGCCGCCGTCAGTGTGTTTAAAATTATAATAGGCTGCAAACAGGAACAGACACATTAATACCACCCAGAAATAAGGTATTACCGAAAGGGCCATCTCCATAAAGTTGCTGTTGAACTTTGAATAGACATCCAGATCAACATCATTTACATGGAAAATAATGCTGCTGAAAGCCAATCCGCCAAGAAGCACGCAGAAAACAAACATCGCCCATATAAAAGATTTCTGCAGCACAAAGCGCCACTTTGGCAGTGGTTTTATATGCTCCTTTTTAATGGTATCCAGGATCTCCTGGCTAAGGTCTTTCATACCCTTTACATTAAGTTAGTTAAATTTTGCTTTTTGGCAGCATTCTTAAAATATTCTTTAGCGCGGTTGATCAGAGTGGCCACCGTTCCGGAAGGTTTCTTTAAAATATCGGCAATTTCATCATAATCCTTTTCTTCCATATATCTCAGAATCAGCACCTCGTTATATTTTTGTGGCATCGAATATATAATCTTCTGCACCTTCTCCGCGACCAGCTTGCTGTTCAGTTCGGCCTTGAAATCAAACGAATCCGAAAGAATCGCAATAAGCCCTTTGGCATCATCATTTTCCAGGCTCACCGTTTCGGCGCGGGCCTTCATTTTACGGTAATGACTAATCGTTTCATTATGGGCAATCCGGTAAATCCAGCTGGAAAATTTCATCTTCTGGTCAAAGCCATTCAGGTTTTTAAAGATCTTGATATAAACTTCCTGTAAAATGTCTTCCGCAGTATGGTAATCCACATTGGATATTCTTTTGATAAAGTGCATCAGCCTTGTCTCATACCTTTTCATTATCCAATAAAATGCCTGCTGGTCTTTTAATGTTTGTTGGACCAATTCCAGGTCAGACATCTGCGCAAAATCTTTTTTTTCTTGAGTTGCATTCATATTCATAATCTTGCCGTGGTCCAAATATTTGTATTTGTTTTGCAAATTCTTTGTACCCGTAAGTACGGTCAGCTAAACACATTTCTTTCAGAAAATCAAAAAGCGCCAAAAACGCCAGCCCCGAAAATCAGGTCAGACAGCCCAAAAAAGTTAAATTAAGATGAGCCCTTATCTTTAACCATAGATTGGAATTGATGGAGGCGGCACCCGGATTCGAACCGGGGGTGACGGTTTTGCAAACCGCTGCCTTAGCCACTTGGCTATGCCGCCTTATAAAAATATGGCGGAGAGGGAGAGATTCGAACTCTCGCTAGGGTCGAAACCCTACTACAGGATTAGCAATCCCGCCCCTTCAGCCACTTGGGTACCTCTCCGTGCACGATCAGGCTGTACGTTATTAACCAGATTACAAAGAACAAATGCCACTAGATATTACTGTGTCCTTACCCAAAAATCAAATCTACGGGGCAACAAATCCATCCACTTTAACTTTGCTTCCATTGGCCTTTTCTATCTCGGCAAGCTCAGCCCTTAACTTATCAAGACCAAAGTCCGCATTGGTTTTATCTCCCACTACAACAATCAAGAATGGATTTTCTACTGTAATAAGTTCTCCAAAACCATGACCGCCTGTAGCAATTGAAATAGCCACTTTAACCTCTTCCAGTGCATAAGCGGCATCTACATAACGTCTGCCTATTACAAAACCAGGAGGCATCTTTTCGTCAGCCGTAAAATCAAATTTTCCTGTCCCGTCATAATAGGCTATGCGGGCTACATGTAACCCGCTTGGTCTGGCCATTTTATCAATGCCAATATGTCCCTTGTATTCCACCCCCAGTTTTTCAGCAACATTCTTGGCGTATTCAATTCCATATTCATCTGCTTTGGCCGCGTCCAGTCCGTTAGTGCGCGCATATATTCCCGCTGCGCCACACTCAGCATGGCTGTAAATACCATCGCAACCGGCCAGTTTCAGGGCTTCAGCGGCTTTATCTACACCAAGAAGTATGCCTGATCCGGCCAGATGAATCCCGGTTGGGGTACCCTCATCCATACATCTAACACAATGGTCTTTAAGCTCAAAAGCCTTGGCTAACGCTTCTATTCCTCCAAAATAAGCAACAGCTCCTTTACTGTATAATTCGGCAAAAAGCGGCTGCTGTTTGTCCCAGATTTCTTTGGCCAGATGGGCTGAATGCTCACTCATCGTTTTTCGATTAAAAAACTAAACGCCGATAATTTAATGTAACGGCGGCCAACGGTCAACCCATTGCCCCAACTATTTTATCTTTGAATAGACATGGGCGTCATAAAATTTCCCGTCACGGTTATGGATGTACTTTTTAAAAGTCGCTTCTTTTTCATAGCCGGCCTTAATGGCAACCCTTTCACTGGCTTTATGGGGAGTAACCATAACAATTTCAATCCTCTTTAACTTTAATTTGGCAAACGCAAACTTTTCCAGCAGTTTCACCGCTTTTGTAGCAATGCCTTTGTTCCAGAACGCTGGATCCAGAAAATAACCGATCTCACCTGCGTGCTTACGTGCCGGCGCGCTGGAAACCCTTACTCCGCACCCTCCAACTATTTTACCGTCAGCCAAAATAGCAAAAGTAAAATGGATCCTTTTCTTCCTTTGCTGCTGCATTTTCTTTATAATTTTCTCTTCCGCCTTAATGGATTCCGGCCCTTTCCCAAAATATTTAAACTCCGGACTGTTCAAAATTTCATAGAATCTTTTCGCATCGGTAAGCCTGTTTGGGCGAATCGTTATTTTCATATCGAATTGAAAATGGCGGAGAGGAAGGGATTCGAACCCCCGAGGAGCTTGCGCCCCTAACGGTTTTCAAGACCGCCGCTTTCGACCACTCAGCCACCTCTCCATAGTGCGCCGTTTATTGCCCGAAGCGCATGTAATATAATTTAGAAAAGACCTACGGTCAATTTCAGATTAAGTTTTTTTTAAGATTTGGTTAACCATCATTTAACCCGCCTTTTTTATAAATGGGGGCACCTAACCATAACTGCATGCCAGCCCAAATCGTCACTCCCTTAAAGAATTACCAGATTGGAGAATTACGGATAAATACATTTTCTGGCAACGTTTACCGCAATCAACAAAGGATCCGTCTTAACCGCAAGGAGTTTGAACTACTGGCATTTATGGCTAAAAACAAAGATAAAGTGGTTAGTCGCCTGACCATTCTGGAACAGATCTGGCACTGCTGCTCATCCGTAAAAAGCGGAACACTGGATGTACACATGGCATCACTACGTCGAAAAATAGACAACAACTATCCGTTCAAATTAATCCAGACCATCTACAGAACAGGTTATCGCTTAAGTGACGCTATTTAAAGCCATGCTATTTAACCAGAGCATCCAGATATTTGATGGCGGCTTCAAGCTGGGTATCAATGTCTTTCTTGGCATCTTCTTCCTTAAGTTCCACCTCCATATCAGGCTTGATGCCGACTTTATCAATATTTTTACCGCTTGGTGTATACCACTTGGCAATCGTAATCCGGATACTTGATCCGTCACTCAAATCATCAACTTCCTGGACGCTCCCTTTTCCAAAAGACTGTTCTCCCAGAATCAGGCCCCGCTTATGGTCCTGCACGGCGCCAGCAAGTATTTCCGAAGCCGAAGCTGATCCGTTATTAATCAGTACCACCAGTGGTAAATCCGGCACCAGCGGTTTCCCGCTAACATAAAGCGTCTCGTCATTACTGCTTTCTTTTTGTTTGATTGTCACCGCCACTTTCTTCCCCTTTATCAGTTCCGAAAGTATATCCACAGCAATATCAAGGTATCCACCGCCGTTGTTGCGCAGATCAATAATCAGTCCCTTGGGATCTTTAAGCAGCATTTCATTAAGCTTGGCCTGGAATGCCGGAAAGGTGTTATCGTTAAACTGGTTAATGCTTATATAAAAAATCTTATTTTTCTTTTCTTCCATCGAAACACTTTCCACGTTTACAGTATCACGGACAATTCCAACCTCCAGTGGCTCTTTTTCCTCCTTGCGCAGGATCGTCAACACAACCTTTGTGCCTTTTGGCCCGCGAATATTCATAATGGCATCAAAAACAGTCATTTCCGATGTCAGTTTCCCGTCAATTTTATAAACAATATCTCCCGGCTTTAATCCTGCTTTTTCCGCAGGGGAGTCCTTTAAAGGGCTAACCACCACCAGCGCCTGGTCGCGGACCGTCAGTTCAGCTCCAATACCTTCCAGTTGCCCGGCCAGGTTTTCATCAAAATCTTTCGTCTCACTTGGATCCATGTAAACCGTATATGGGTCATTCAGAGCCCCAACCATCCCTTTAATAGCGCCATAAACCATTTGTTGGCTATCCAGACTGGATTCATCAACATATTTTTCCCCAAGCAGTCGCCAAACCCTCCAGAAAACTTTCATGTCAGCCTCTTCTTCCTGTGTGGAACCGTTCTTTTCTGCATTGGAAAGAATTGAAGAAAGTGCCGCAATTGGCGATACATCAGTTTCTTTTATCTCAGCGCTTTGGGCCCGGTGAACAATATAGTAGCTGGAGCTTTCCCATCCAAACAGGAAAACTATCAGAAAAAGTGCCAGGTATTTTAGTATTTGTGAGCTTTTTTTCATGGGGCGAATTAATTTCAATTAATTATACATCAAGATTTGCTGTACTGCCAGCGGCTATTTACTTGGCTCCTACAATTCTTTGAATGAAATCGATTTTGGTTGCCAGTCGGTTTTGGTCGTTTATATCAACAAGTGTGGCGTTAAAGGTTGATGGGCCTCCGGCAATTTCATGCTTGGTTGGCATTGAAGTTAAAAAATGCCTGATAATCAATTCTTTTTCTACGCCGATGACTGAGTCAAGCGGGCCTACAAAGCCAACATCGCTTTGGAAAGCGGTTCCTTGCGGCAGGATCCTCCAGTCGGCCGTAGCTACATGAGTGTGTGTGCCAAGCATCGCCGAAACCCGTCCATCCAGAAAATTAGCCAACGCGATTTTTTCCGATGTTGCCTCCGCATGGAAATCCACAAAAATGGCATTCAGGTTCTCCTCCGCGGTTTCCTGCAGAATTTTATCCACAGCCTTAAAAGGACAATCCAGATTGACGTTCATAAACAGCCTTCCCAGCAAATTAATAACCAGCACTTTTTTCTTTGAGGCTGTTTCCACAATCTGCCAGCCCTTCCCGGGAACCCCTTCCGGATAGTTGGCTGGCCTTATTAAAGGCACCTTCGGATCATCCAGAAGCGGAAAAACCGACTTTTCTTTCCAGATATGGTTTCCACTGGTAAAAAAATCCACGCCAGCCGCTTTCAGATCCTTGATGTCATTTTCCGTCACGCCTTTGCCATGGTGCGCATTTTCGGCGTTTGCAATAATTAAGTCTGCTCTTGTTTCAGCCTTTAATTCTGGCAAAACCGCTTTTACGGCTTCCCGTCCCGGTCTACCAACGACGTCACCGATGAATAAAATTTTCATTTTGCTCTTGATTACATGTCAAAAAGGGGCTTCAGCATAACATAATCTGGCGGGAATTCAAACTTTTTAGCTGGGGGTGCCCTTTAGTTCCCGATCTCTCTCTCTTTTGGGTAACACCCGGTCCTGGGGTAAAATTTAAATTTTAGTTTATTCCGATTTAATTTCTGCCGCTTATTTTGCTTGCGGCTAAGCCAAAACATTGGAATTTAATAAAAATCCACTTGACGGTGAGTACATACTCACCTAGGATATGGACGATCAAAAATTCCAAATCAAAATTATCATTTAACTCAATCAAAATGAGTACGCAAAACA
>JAGOLJ010000030.1 GCA_017994125.1 Candidatus Altimarinota bacterium | reverse complement strand
GGCTGGATCATTTATGAATCCGTCCACCGCCTTATCAATAAAGGAACTGAAGTCGAGGCAGCCTGGTACGCTTTTGTGATCGTCGCCATTTCCATGTTAATCGATATATCACGCAGCAGAGCCCTATATAAAGTAGCAAAAGAAACCAAAAGTCAGGCGCTGGAAGCCGACGCCCTCCACTTTAAGTCAGACATCTACAGCTCTGCCGTCGTATTCGCAGGATTGATCTTTGTGGCCTGCGGAATCACCTGGGCAGACTCCGTTGCCGCCATCGCCGTTGCCATGTTTGTACTCCACGCCGCCTGGGAACTGGGCCGGCGCACCATTGATGTTCTTCTTGATACCGCCCCCGCTGGCATCACCGACCAGATCCGCTCCATCGCCGAAAACACGGCAGGCATCATCGAAATCGGCAGAATCAGAGTTCGTCCCACTGGTCCATCCATCTTTGTTGACATGCTTATCAACATCAACCGCAAAACCCCTCTGGAACGCGTCAACAAAATCACCCAAACCCTCGAGCAGAATATTCAACAAAAAATATCCGGCGCCGACGTTGTCATTCACGTCAAAGCTGTCACTCCCAAAAACGAAAACATCATTGAACGCGTCCAAACTGTTGCCGTAAATCACAATCTTATCGCCAACAACATTTTTGTAAACACACAGGGCAGCCGGAAAACCATCAACTTCGATCTTGAAGTAAAAGAAGGAATCACCCTCGAAGAAGCCCACCGTCAGGCCAATCACATTGAAGAAACCCTCCATCGTGATTTCGACCAGAACACAGAAATCAACATCCACATCGAACCGTCACAAAAAAAACAGCCACCGACCGAAAATACCGACAACCAAATCCACCTCACCATCAATCTGATTATTGCATCCTTTCTAAAACAAAATCCTTCACTAAAAGATATCCATAACCTAACCCTGCAAACCCTTGGCAGTAAAACCTACCTTTCCTTCCATGCTGTAGCCAACCCCAAAATGGACATCAACGCCGCCCACGAACTAAGCGACAAACTTGAACAGGAACTCAAAGAAAAGATTACATCACTGGAAAAGGTCTCCATCCATCTGGAACCTGTTAAATGCTAACCAGTTTAGCTCAGCACCGGGAGCTGACCGGCTCCGGAAGCTGAGCTATTTACACCAAACTCAAAAAAGTATATAATATAACAATATATAAAAACTGCCGCATGCAGGCACAAAAAACCAAAACAAATATTAAAAAAATTACTGGTAAAACCTTCTTTTTACTAATGCTGACCAACCTGTTTGCAGCAGCAGTATTTGGCGCACCCGCGCCGCAATGGCCAACTCCGGCCACGCCTGAAGCAAAAATCATTGCCAACGCTCCCGGCGAACAAAACCGCCAGCAGATTGTAAAAACCAGCGACGGTAACTTTATCGTAGCCTGGGCCGATCAAAAGAGCGGACTTTATCGCATCTACGCGGAAAAATCCGATCCATGGGGCAAAATTTTCTGGAACCCGGAAAATCCTGGCAGCGGTATTCCAATTGCCATGCAATCAATGGATGGAGACCAGCCTAACCATGAACTAAAAATAGCAGCCGATCCCGACCCGGAAAATACCGGTGGATCTTTCATCGCCTGGGACGCCACTGACCAAAACCGTACCACCGGTGGCGTGTTTATTAAAAAACTGGACATGCTCGGCAACGTCCTCCCCGGATGGGACGCAATTGGCAACCAAATCCAGAAAGAAGGATCTACCTACTTAAAAGCCCTGATCAATGACGCCGCCGGCGGAGCTTACGTAGCCTGGATCCTCGACAACGAAAACAAAGACTTATACCTGGCCCATATCAGAAAGTCTGACGGAGCCATTGATCCACTCTGGAACAGCGGACAACCCCTGGTTATCGCCACGCAGGTTGATCCAACAGCCCAGGTAAAACTCATACGCACCAACGCCAACGAAGTCATTGTCGCCTATTCAAAACTCCCCTACCTTGAAGTCACCAAGCTTTCCTCAACCGGAACAAAACTTTGGGCACCCGCCAAGCGCATTTATGACCTTGGCCAGGCCGATACAGAGATGGAAGTTATTTCTGATCAGACTGGTGGATTATACGCCGCCTACACCGTTTTCAACGGACAGGATCAGGACATCAAAGCCCAACACCTTAATTCAAGCGGAACCCTGTTATGGGAAAACGGCACAGATATCGTCACGCAAAACGGCAATCAGAACAATCTTAAACTGGCTTCCGATAATGTCACTCCAACCAACGGAGTAATCATCACCTGGCAGGATTTCCGCGGCAGCACTTCCGAAATCTATGCCCAACACATCGACAGTGAAGGCAAAGCTTATTGGGAACAAAACGGCATCGCTGTTTCATACAAAGAAAATAATCTTAATAAAGAAACTCCTCAAATCGTTTCCAACGGCAACGACGGCGCCATCATCATCTACCTGTCACAAATAGATGGCCTGCCTTACAAAAAAATCATGGCCCACCAGATTAGCGGCAGCGACCTTTCCATTTGGCCCGCTGAAGGAATCACCGTCGACGCAGTTCCAAGATACATCCAGGGACTCGAGATCACCGGGGACAACATTGGCGGAGCCGCCGTCAGCTGGGAAGGGACAAACACCACCTCAGCGGAAGGAACACCGGAGCAGTTCGACATCCTGGCTCAATTTGTTAACGATCCACAAGCTCCTCCCGCTAAATGCCTGATCACCTCCCAAAGTGAAACCCAGGCTTCATACTGCGCCCAATTACAATTAATCGATCCAATCTTAACCTTCCTGTACACACCATCATCATTTACCTTCAACTCAATTAATATTACCGGATCGAAAGTTGAAAGATTTAACAATCTTCCCGGAGTTTCACCTCAGCCATATTCCGAAGACCTCCTTGGCGTCCAGGACACCCGCAGCCAGGGCGGCTTTGTAGTCCAGATGCAGGCCAGTGGCAATTTTACCGAAGACGCCAATGCCACACAGCAAATCAGCCTGACTAATTGCCAACCAACCCAGGACAACAGTGGCTCATCCTGTCTTTACGCCATATCAACAACCACTAGCGACTACGTAATTTCAGGTTCAGAATCGCAGGAAATCATCGACGGCGTTATCTACATCCCAAGCGGACAAACCCAGATGAACATCGTCGCCAACTTAAACGCTGACGGCGGAGGAAACCTTAACCAGGCCAGCACTTACTACAATAACGGCGGCAACCTTGGTAGCCAAAATATCCTCGAATTAATGACCGGAACACTCCCCACCTCCAGCGGACGCAATGGCAAATTCTACCAATATATCAGCTACCTGTTAAAAATACCCGGCTTACCGGCAGTACAACCAACCGCCGGCAACTACGCCGTCACCATCACCTTCACTCTAATGGAATCAAATTCCTAAAAATGAAATCAAACAAAAATAAAACCAGCGTCATAAAAATCATAGCCATCGCCACAGGATTGGCCACTCTGTTAAACCTTGGCGTAGCCTATGCCGAAAGCCTTCCTCCCGATGCCATAACTGACCTTTCGGCAACATCTGCCAACGGATCAGTTATCCTTAACTGGTCCGCTCCTTCAGATAATGGATCGCCCATTACCAGCTACCGCATTGAATATAACCCTGGATTCACCGATACCTGCACAACCGACGAATGCACCGATACCACCCCGGGCGCCACTATCAAAAACCTGGAAAATTTCAAAAACTACGGCTTTAGAGTAATGGCCATCAACCGTAACGGCCAAAGCCAGCCATCAAACATCGTCTTCACAACCCCGCAACCATGCGGCCAGTTACTTTCCAACCAGGAATCCCCCGCACAGACCGTCAGCGAACAATGCCTCGGCATCAAAGTAAAAGCCGGCTCATTATACCTTTCACGGGTACCCAAATCTTTCCAGTTTCCAATCAAACCGTTATCAGCTTTCCGCCACAATCAGGATGTCTTCAGCAACCCTTCCGGCATCACCGGCCCCAATGGAACTCCGGACCCGTTCGGCAACGCCACCACTGACCCTTCCGAAGATATAGTCGCAGTAACTGATCTGCGCGGCCCCGCTGAACAGGACGGCTTCCGCTTAACCATCACCGCCGACCGCTTCAACAGCGGCCCCGATGATTTCATCCCGCTCCGTTACCTTTATGTAGTATCAAGCCTCCCCACAGTCAACGACCTTCCCAATAATCCGGAATTATTAAATGAGAACGACCACCAAATCGCCTACGCAGCTTACTCAAAAGGCATCAAAGATATTTCCAGCACCGTCGACACCACCGGCCCCGTTAATAGAGCAACCACCTTCACATCCAACGGCTCCAGCTTCGACCCCGACAACAACAACCAACCCAACCCCGTTGTCCTAATGAACACCTTCACCGGACACACTGGAACCTTCTCAACCGCCCTCAGCTTTTACGTAAACGTCCCCGGCGCCCAACCCGCCGGCAACTACGCCACCATCTTCACCATCGACCTAATCGCGCAATAAGCGAAAAATGCAGGCAAACTATATTTGAAGCAGCACCTAATTTTACGAGGAAGGGAAACTAAAGCAAAGCGAGCCGTATATGGACATACGGTGAACCGTTTATGATATTTTGCTAGGCAAAAAAGCTAAAGTAAAGTGAGCCGTATACAAAAATACGGCGAGCTGCTTTAGCTTTTTTAACAACGCAAAATAAAAAAAAACTCCGTAGTGCCGTGCAACCCCGATGGATACTTACCCCCGTACCCGATAGGTGGGATCCCTCGTCTTACAGCCACGGCCGGAAGCATATTGGAATCCCTTAAATTTTTTGAAGAGAGAGTATATGGGGTTTTAAACGAACACCAAAGAGCAACCCCCATATTAAAGATAAACCAACCAAATTTCAAGACGAGTAAGCCAAATAAATTAGAAAACATTACCCCAGTAATGGGGTCACCCCTCAACCGGACTGCGCAAGCTTTAGGTACCCAGGAACACCAGTGACTTCACAAAGGTAAAAATCAAACCTAAAAACTGGCTTAATAAGGACATTCCGAAGATCCTTGACAGGAAGAGCTGATCAAAAAGCAGGAACAACATAAAATAAAGCGTTCCGCTAGCTAAATAACGATGATAAGCCCTCTCATACTTTCGGGGAATAATGATTTCAAGAACTTTCGATCCGTCCAGCGGCGGAAAAGGAAGAATATTAAAGGCAAACAGCCAAATCGAAACGTCAATCACGATATTCATAAAATAGAGCAGCCCGGAAGGTAAAAACACATAAAGATATTTAACGGGAAGGGCCAAAAGCAGTGCCAAAATCAGATTCGAAGCCGGCCCCGCAAACGCCGTCAACGCCTGATCGCGACGCGGATGCTTAAAGAACCGGGGATTCACCGGAACCGGCTTTCCCCAGCCGATGTGGATCAAAAACATCATCAGGGTACCAAGCGGATCAAGATGCCTTAAAGGATTCAATGAAATCCTCTTCTCAAGCTTGGCCGTAGGATCCCCTAACAGATAAGCAACGCCCGCATGGGAAGTCTCATGAATAGTAATCACTGCTATCAGAGCCAAAATTACATACAGATATTCCAGATTCATGGCTTTAAATTAACATATTCAGGCAAACATCGCCTTCCAGCGGCCAGTCTTATCCGCAAACCCTTGAAAAAAGGCAAAAGCATGATACACTTCTCACGCAACAAAGCCAAATTTTTGTATTTTTACCAACAAAACCATGTCTAAAGTCTGCGCCCTTTCCAACAAAAAACCACAGACCGGCCACAACGTCAGCCACTCTGAAAGAAAGACCAAGCGCCGCTATCTGCCAAACATCAGCAAGAAAAAAGTAACTGACCCGGCAACCGGAAAGACCGTTAAAATCAAGATCAGCACACGTGCACAGCGCACACTGACCAAGAATCCCGCCAAATACGCAAAAGCTTTCAAAAAGATCCTTAGAAAAAAAGGGATATAGAAATTTGAAAAAGACCCAACCCCCGTAAATCTCGCGAGCACACGGTGCGAGCGCGCAGGATGGAATCGGTTTGGGTCTCGTAGGCCCTCAGACCAAAACACCCGGGTATACAAAAGTCGCGAGCACACGGTGCGAGCGCGCAGGATGGAATTGGTTTGGGTCTCGTAGGCCCTCAGACCAAAACACCCGGGTATACAAAAGTCGCGAGCACACGGTGCGAGCGCGCAGGATGGAATTGGTTTGGGTCTCGTAGGCCCCAAACCAATTCCATCCGAGCATACAAATAAGGAGAGATCGCATAGTGGCCGAGTGCGCGCGCTTGGAGAGCGCGTAGGGCGCAAGTCCTCGAGGGTTCGAATCCCTCTCTCTCCGCCAGAATATCCATCGCCATCATGATTAAAGCTGTAATCTTTGACCTAGACGGGGTAGTCACCGACGGTGAAAGAAGCCGCTTTAACCTGCTTAAAAAACTGCTCGGCGCCAAAGGCGTTAACCTTACCGAAGAGCTTTTCAGCAAACTGGTCGGCATTCGGACCATGACCTTTTTGCAACAACACTTTTTAGACAAACTTACCCCGCAGGAACTTGAAGAAATCTATAGCCAAAGGATCTCCGAATTCAAAAATCACCCTGAAGAATACATCATTCCACTCCCCTTTATAAAAGAATGCCTGCAAAAACTGTCAGTAGAGTTCCGTCTTGCCATTGGTTCCAGTAACAAAACATCAGAAATTGAACAGGTTCTAAGTTACATTGGCATCCGTGATAAATTTGCACTGATCATCTCCTCCAACCTGGTCCAGCACCCCAAACCCGCACCAGACATTTATCTGGCCGCAGCCAGAGGACTAAAACTTAACCCGGATGAATGTGTAATCATTGAAGACTCCCCTATCGGCATCCGCGCCGCCAAAGCCGCAGGAATCAAATGCATCGCCGTTACCTACACTACCCCACGCAGCGAACTGGAAAAAACCTCTGCCGTCCGCATTATTAACAACTTAAGTGAATTGACCCCGGAACTTATCCAATCAATTTAACCCCATGCCAAATCACCTCGGCGACAATCCAAAACAGCTGTTTGAAAAAACGCTGCAACATCTGGGCACAAAAAAAAGAAGCCTCTTTTTAACAACCAGTAACCGCTGGAAAGGTGAAAAACATGACATCCCCAAAAGCACACAACTGGCAAATAAACTGCAAAAAGAGTTAAGTGCCAATAACCCCTCCGCGCCGCCAATAACCATCATTAACATACCGGATCTGAATATCCACCCATGCGAAGGCAATGTTTCCACCAGCCGCGGCAACACCTGCGGCGAACCGGAAGCAAACCTGCCGGATCCGCTGAAAAATCCCTTCAAATGCCATCGCTGCTGGGCCAGCATCAACAACCCCGATGACGAGCTCTGGAAAGTCAGCAAAGAATTATTAGCCAGTGACTGCGTTATTTTCTTCGGCGCGGTACGCTGGGGCCAAATGAACTCCTTTTACCAAAAACTAATTGAAAGATTAACCTGGCTGGAAAACCGTCATAGCACTTTTGGTGAAGAAAACCTGTTAACTAAAATTGATGTTGGACTAATCATCACCGGACACAACTGGAACGAGGAAGAAGTGCTCGAAACACAAAAACAGGTACTCAAATTCTTCGGATTCAATGTCGCCCAGGACCTCTGCTGGTACTGGCGCTTTACCGATGATCCCACGGAAGAAAGCCAACAATCCTACATAAAAGCTGCCGGCAAATTTAAAGCCGACTTCAACTTTTAATAAACGCAGGCATATCCCCTTGTAAAAGAGCGTAATTTCCATTACATTACACGCCTTTATTAAAATAACCCGATGAACTACCTCAAAGAAACTGGCAAACTGAATAATCAATATTACGCCCTTCGCCACGGCCACAGTGAAGCAAACCGCGAAGGTATCATCCTTAGCAACCCACACGACGGAGTTGCTGGCTATGGACTAACCGAAGTGGGAATACAACAAGTCAAAAACTCCATCCTAAAAGCACTTCAGGAAAACAATCCAGACCTTGCACCAGATAAAGTCATCATTGTATCCTCTGACTTCAAAAGAGCCCGCGAAACAGCCGAAACTGCTCACCAAATCATTCGACCACTCAGGGAAATTATCCGTACCCCAAAACTCCGTGAAAGATTTTTTGGAGACCTGGATAAAACATCCAACAAAGGCTACGAACGAGTCTGGGCACTTGATGCCAATGATTCCAGCCATACCCAGTGGAACGTAGAAAGCGTCGACAACACTCTATCACGCTCAACCGCACTGGTACAAGAACTTGATCGTGCCTACGTTAAAAGAACCTTTATTCTAACCTCACACGGTGACACACTGCAAATCCTGCAAACCGGTTTCGCTAAAATCGACCCGCGCAAACACCGCAGCGTCACCCATCTTGAAACCGCAGAACTACGCAAATTGATACTTCAATAACGCAGCGGATTAAAATTGGTATAGGTATCAAAATAATCCTCTTTTTCAGTGCGTTTCAAAAATCTGGTAACCAGATAGGTAAAGGGCGTAAACAGAATTTCAACGCCGCACTTGAAAACATAATTAGAAATGATAACCGTCCATAAAAGATTCAGATCAAGCACCCCATAAAAAGCCACAAAACAGAAAATAAGGGTATCAGCCGCCTCACCAACCAGTGTTGATCCAATCGTTCTTGTCCAAAGAAACCTTCCCTTTGTTAACACCTTCATCTTGGCCAGAATAATTGAATTCAGGAATTCTCCCACAAAATAGGCAAGCAGACTGGCTGCCACAATTCGCGGTGCCAGGCCAAGAATCTGTTCATAGGCCTGCTGCCCGTTCCAGTCCGGAGCCGCCGGCAGGTACTGCACCACCATAAATACCACCGAAGCCAGCAGTATCATAAAAAAACCTGTCCAGATCACCCGACGGGATCTTTCAAAACCATACACCTCCGTTAAAACATCACCAAAAATATAACTTAACGGAAACAGGATTGTCCCTCCATCAAAAGTAAAAGGGCCGATCACCAGAATTTTGCTGGATACAATATTGGAAACCAGCAGCACCGTCACAAACAGCGCTGTAATCGGATTAAGGAATTTGAATCTTTTTTGCATGACCGGAAAATTTCTTTATTTAAAACAAAAAGGATTATATGCTGTTAAAAAGTGATGGCAACCTGAATTTATTCCGGATCAACATAAAGGGATTACGACCTAAATAAGCTGCCATGAACCCAAAACGCGCCAGACAGTTAAACAGAGCAATCTACAGCAAAGGGCCCATTATTTACTGGATGAGCCGCGACCAGCGCGCCCATGACAACTGGGCGCTTCTTCACGCTGCCCGCCTTGCCGCGGATAATAAGACCGCGTTCGCCGTTGTCTTCAACCTGACTCCCGATTTTCCGGGAGCCACCTGGCGCCATTACCACTTTATGCTGGAAGGCCTAAAAGAAACCGCCGAAGAACTGCACCGGCGCCGCATCCCCTTTTACATCACCTGCGGTAATCCGCAAAAAACCATTCCGGAGTTCTGCCAAAAATACAGCGCTGGCGCGCTGGTCGCGGACTTTTCGCCCCTGCATATCTACAAAAACTGGCACAGTTCCATCTCCAAAAAAATCCGCATCCCCTTCATTGAAGTCGATGCTCATAACATCATTCCCTGCTGGATCGCTTCACCCAAACAGGAGTTCGGCGCCTACACCATACGCCCCAAAATCCATAAACTGCTCCCTGAATTCCTGGACGAATACCCACCCCTGCCCAAACCCAAAACTCACTGGGAACATCCCATTAAGCCAATAAACTTCAATCATCTGATCAAAACATTAAAAACGGACCTGTCTGTTACACCATCCTCCAAATATCTACCCGGCCCCAAGGCCGCTCTTAAAACCCTGAAAAACTTTCTTCATCACAGCATCGCCAGCTACGACCAAAACCATAATGATCCCACTCAAAACGGCCAGTCCGAACTTTCCCCTTACCTGCACTTCGGCCAGATTTCCGCCCAACGCATCGCCCTGGAAACCATTATTTTTGCCGAAGCGCACAACCTTAAAAACGCCCAGGACATTTTTCTGGAAGAACTGATTGTCCGCCGAGAACTCGCCGACAATTACTGCCATTATAATCCCGCCTACGACAACTTTAAGGGCTTCCCCAACTGGGCACAAAAAAGCCTCAACGGCCACCGCATGGATCCGCGCGACTACCTGTACACAACCACTCAGTTTGAAAACGCGCAAACTCACGACCCGCTTTGGAACGCCGCACAAAGGCAAATGGTCATCACCGGAAAAATGCACAACTACCTGCGCATGTACTGGGCAAAAAAAATCCTGGAATGGTCGCCTTCGCCCGAACAGGCGCAAAAAACAGCCATCTACCTGAATGACAAATATGAACTCGATGGCCGCGACCCAAACGGCTACACCGGCATCGCCTGGTCAATCGGCGGCCTGCACGACCGCCCCTGGAGCAGCCGCCCCATCTTCGGCCAAATCCGCTACATGAACTATCAGGGCTGCAAAAAGAAATTCGATATAGCCGCCTTCATTGAAAAATTTCCTTCCAGCTAAACTTTTCAAAAAAAACACTTTAGAAGCACCTGAATAAGCCCGTTTACATTGACTTAATAGCCAATATCTGGTTTCATTTTAACCTTTTAATAAACCAGGTGAAGCGCCCTGCAGAAATACAACTCAACGCCTCGTGGCAACCTCTCGCCCTCGAAACAATCAACAAAACACTAGGGCATGATCTCATCAAACTTTTTCCGGAAATAAACGGAATCATTGGCCAAACCCGTGATGCTCTTTCGCAGGCAGGTTTTCAGGTTACAGGCTGTTCAATTAATGAACTTTTAAAGCCACTGGAACAAGCTGCAAAAAAACTAACTGAACAGCTTAAAACCTGCACCGACCAGGAAACCGAAAAAGCCGGATTAAATCTGCAAAAAATAATCACCGCTACCCGTGAAAGAATACGCTTTTTAAAAGATTTTTTTGATTTTCAGGTTGAATCAAACCAGAACAGACGCTTTTACAAACAAAAATTCGCCCTGGCCCAAAGGCAGGAATTTACCAAAAAATACCCGCAATACGGAGATACTGAAGCCAAGATAAAAAGAAATGTCACTATGGCTTTTGACACTAACT
>JAGOLJ010000127.1 GCA_017994125.1 Candidatus Altimarinota bacterium | reverse complement strand
AACAAAAACCGCGATCCAAAAGGGCAAAGCGGTGATTTTGGCCAAAGCCATTAGCCCCAGAACCAACCCGATTAACCAGTCGCTGCGAGTCCGGACAGTAGGCATATTTTTATTTCCATCCTGCTCTCCCCCGTAATATCTTTTGGCTAGCAGGTAAAAAAGGATGGAGCTTAAGGCAATAACCAGATTATCGTTATTTAAGAGCGCTGAAATATAGGAAAATCCTGGTAAAAAGGCGATAAAACCAACCACAGCCAAGCTGAAAAGTCTGTTTTGCCTTGTCCCTGTTAAAAGGTAATCCGAGGTCTTATAAATAAAAAACAGCGTTACACAGCTTAATAAAATGGAAAAAATCCTTAAATAAAAGATCCAGTCGACCGGATCAATAACTGTCCCGACCCCGGCAAACACCTCAATAATGCCATAAATTGGAGCAAGAACCAGATAATAAAGTGGCGGGTGCTGGGCAATCCAGTTCACGTAGGGCTCATTGCGGCCCGGATCCGGCCTGCCCATGCCGTCAAAGCCAAGGGAGGTAAAAGTTGCTTCACCGAGTATGGGGAAATCTTTTTGCTCATACATACTTTGCAAATAGCCAAAATGAGCCGGTTCATCCGGCGCCTGCCACACCGGCACCAGATAAGCCCAAAAGAGCTCCTTGATAAAGAAGATGGCTATAATAACCCAGATTATCTTCCATCGTTTAAATAGATTCTTCAATTCAAACATCGGTAAGATCGTTAACTCTTGCCAGATATTAGCATGGTAAAAGCCTTAAAAAAAGAATTTAGCATCTGCTAATAAGTTTTTAATGTAACCAGGATATGATGCGGCCAATACGCATATTAACTTGCCCCAAAACATCAGCCTGTAATACAATTGTAATACATAACCCATGACTACAAGCATAATGCGTTCAATCCTGACTATTTCCCTCCCGCAGAAGGATAAGGAAAAACTGCTAAAGAGAGCCAAAAAGGCCGGCATGACTGTCAGTTCTTATTTAAAATCCGTACTCGATATGGAACAGAACATGATCAGCGAGGATGAGCTGGTGAAGATTGCCAAAAAAGCGCAGAAAGATTATGACGAAGGCAAATGTGTCAGGGCAAAAAGTATGGCTGATTTACTGCTTATAAATAAGAAAACGGACAACCATGAACTTTAAGAATAACATCCTGGTAATATATTCGCCGGATTTTATTAAAGCATTAACAGCCCAGCCGGCAAAAATTCAAAAAAAGGCTATAAAAATGGAAGAAATCCTAAAAACCAATCCGTTACATCCGTCTTTAAGAATCCACAAACTTGAAGGTAAGCTAAAAGGCTTATGGAGTATTGCAATCAACCTTTCCGTTAGAATAATTTTCAAGCCACAGGACAATGGTGATTTTCTGTTTTTAAGTATTGGTACCCACGCTATCTATGACAAATAAATACACGACAAATAAATCCCCATGAAATTAGCCATCATCATCCCTGCCTATAATGAGGAGCAAACCATCGGGGAAGTAATACGGCAAATACCTAAACCGGGGGAGTTTTCTTTGCCCCAAAATTTGCCCCAAATCACGACCATAAGGATTTTTGTCATAGATAACGGCTCCACCGATAAAACCGCCCTAAAAGCTCAAATTTTTGCCTCACAGGCCGGCCATAAACTGGAGATTGTCAAATTAAACCAGCCATGTCTGGCACACGCTTTTAGCACAGGCATCAATGAAGCCATTGCCTGGGACGCAGACATCATTCTAAACCTGGATGCAGACGGGCAATATGATCCTTCCGAAATTCCCAGGATCATCCGGCCCATTCTGGAAGGCCGCGCCGATTTTGTAATCGGCGACCGCCAGGTAAAAAAACTGGCCCACATGCCCGCAGCAAAAAAATATGGCAACCTGATTGGAAGCTGGTTTATACGCCGGCTCACCGGATTGGCCAATAAGCCGGAATTGGAAACAAAGCCGGATCAGATTCCCCCTTCCCAATCCGCCAAAGCTATCAACATCCATCCCCAAACCATCGACGCCAGCAGTGGATTCCGAGCCTTTACGCATACCGCCGCTGCCAAATTCCAGATCCATTCTAACCACACCTATACTCATGAAAATCTGATTCAGGCTTATTACCTTGGACTTAGGATCGTCCAAATACCTATAATTTTTACAGCCCGCCCAGAACACGCCAAGTCTTCAAGGCTGATAACTTCCGTCCCGCTCCATATCGCAAAAAGCCTTGGCAATATTGCCAAGGCTTGGTGGAGGTATCGAATGAAACCGTGTCTTGTGAGGATATCCAGCTCAATGGCTAGACTTTTGGTTGTTGGGTTGATTGCTGTGTACCTGTAAACTGCTGGCTTTCGCCTGTGGAATTGTCTTTCGGCTTCGAGTCTACAAAATCGTCCATAGTCAGTCCAAAAGAGATTGCAGCGTCCTGTTTTACGCCAGTCATGATCCTGTTTTGCAGGCTTTTTATAGCTTCTTTATTCTCAAGCCATTTCAGCGTATCAGGGGTAAGCATTTTTTTATCACTATCTCCAAGATTATCCAAATCAAATATCAAATAGCTT
>JAGOLJ010000126.1 GCA_017994125.1 Candidatus Altimarinota bacterium | reverse complement strand
GTGGCAGCCTTAATCCTGTCCGAACCCGTAAAAGGGAAATTCGTCATTGAGAAAATCCAGCCTCCACTAAATCAAAATGACCTCGTTTTAAGCGTTAAGAAAATCCTTGAAAAACTTAAAATAGGCAGAATTTACATCACGGTAGCAACTAAAGAGGTAGCCATCTGGGAAGAATCAGGCTTTCAGCAAATCCAGAAAAATCCTGATTCCATAAAGGTTAAAAGTGGAAAAACCTTACTCGTCTTTGATAAAAACAAGTATGAATCCGACAAGTCTTTTGAGCAAAAACCGGATTTAATTATTATTGATGGCGGCAAGGGCCAGCTCAATATGGCCGTAGAAGCGGCACAAATCCTCAAAATTACAATTCCCTTTATATCTATCGCCAAGCGCGAGGAAGAGATCTTCATTCCTGGACAGAAGACCTCTTTGTTACTACCTGAACAGAGTCCTATTTTACACCTGATTGAGCATCTTCGTGATGAAGCACACCGTTTTGCCGTAAGTTACCACCATAACCTGCGCAGCCATGTCCTAATGTCTTCCAGTCTCGACTTAATCAGTGGCATCGGCCCGGCACTTAAAGCCAAATTATTGGCCAAATATGGTTCTGTTGAAAATATCAAGTCTGCCTCCGTAAATGACCTTTCAGAAATCATCGGCCCAGAAAAAGCCATCAAACTAAAAAAATTAAAAATTTTGACTTAATTGATAAAATAACTATAAATTAGGACCTCATCCTTTAAGCCTATTCAATGTCTTTAAATCCTGATTATTTTGATGGTTTAAGCAGCGCCCCCCGCAACATTTTCACTAAAGATATTCTTGGAGTACACGGACAGTCTTTAAATATGTCTTGGGGAGAAATTGTAGATACAATCCAGGCTTACGCCAGCCAGGCAACAACAGCCGACTCCAAAGTTGTTGGAATCAATGATCTCATAACAGATTTTCTTAAGGAAACAGATCGCATTTTAGCTTCAATCAGGACAAAACAGGTACAGACTGATCCTCAAATGACAATGGAACTAACAAAATCATTATCCACAGCCATTACCTGGCTATATGAATCCCCTGAAGTTCGCAGTCTTTGCCACGATCTTCCTAAAAAAGTCACTAAAATCCTGGGATTTGATATCGAAAAAGCCCATAGCGGTGGAAAAATTCAGGAAAACATCATTACTCTTATAACACCTTCTAATACTATTCCTTTTGGCGACCACCTTAACTCCTTCGGCCGCGAACTTCTTTCAAAAATCAAAAAATCAGGATCTCCCTCAAGATTTCCTTCAGGCAGTACCAAATTAACTGGAACTAAACCACCTTCCTCACAGCCAAAACCGCCTCAATCCATCTCAAGTAAACCTCAGTCTATTCAAACCCAGCCTCAGCCTCCGTCAGGTAAGCCCCAGATAGCGCCAGTAATACCTTTAAAACCGGCTTCCACCCCCATTACTGCAAAGAAGAATGAAGAGAATCCGCCAAAAGCCAAACAGGATACAGATCCTCCTTTAGCTCAGCCTTCTATTGCCCGCAAATGGCTGGCCAGAACCGCAAAGTTTGGAGCAATAGCTGTCCCTTTGGTGACTATTGCCATCGGCATAAGAGAGAACTGCAACCAGGCAACTCCGCTTGAAAATTCCACAGGTTTTTCCAGCATAACTGTCCCGTCAGGAGCATCTTCATCTGTCGCAGACTCCAAAGAAAGCATTAAAGACCAGCAGGAAGAAGCTGAAACCAATGAACTCCATCGTTACGGATTTGATGTAAATTTCGACAGATTTGTTAAATTTAAAAAATTCTTCCACGACAATCAGCGCACAGTTATGGAAACAGCCTTGGACAGGGCTGGAAGATCAACCAAAATTGAGACAAAAGAAAAGAGCGAACCAACCAGAGTAGCCCTCTACAAAGCTTTTCTTGAAAACGCCCTTAAAATTTCCGACCTACGGCCGGTCATCCGCGAATACTTTGAAATAAGACTCCGCAATCTTAAACTTGAACTTAAGCACAACACTGACCCTGAAAAGTTATTCACAGCCGGCAATTTTTATGAAGACAGAATGCTTTTTCAGACTGTAGGCAAACCGGTAAAACTTCCTGATCCCTCCAAAATCGCGGGCTGCACCGTGTTAACTAATCCTGTACAAAATCACGCTTTAGCCAGATTTCAAGTCATGATGGGCAATAACGCCCCGTCCTTCACTAACGTCATTTACAAAGCCATACGCGATACCGAAACAACCCCATGTAACTGCGATGACGTTGTAACATGCACCTTCGACCGCGCCGAACTTTTTGCCAGACAGGCCAGATCTGTTAATAAACAGGATGGGTCATATAGTATGCTCGGCACATTCCGTAAACTAACCAACCAGGGTAAACCCAACATGGTTTCAGATATTTTCGGCAATTATCGCGAAATACCCAAGAACCGCCCAACTCCAAACAACATTGCGGAAAAAGAAAATACCAAAACCGGTCCGGCTCCAATGCACTCATTTAATGAAAATGAAAACAACTGGTTTGAACAGGGTAGGGAACTGGATCAAAAAAATCTGCGCGAAGAACAGGAAAATCAGCCCTTCGTAGC
>JAGOLJ010000029.1 GCA_017994125.1 Candidatus Altimarinota bacterium | reverse complement strand
AGATTACTGGATCTGGCGGGAGCATATGCGACACTGGCCAATAGCGGAACTTATATGCCCGTTAATCCGATTCTGGAAGAAAGAAATGCCAAGGGTGAAGTTCTGGAAAAATTCCAGGCCAAAGGAACTCAGGCTATTGATCCACAGGCTGCCTATATTGTTACCGATATTTTGTCTGACGCGTCTGCCAAACCGGCCGGCTCGTGGAGAAATGCCATGACGGTTGTGGGACATACGATCGCATCAAAGACGGGAACTTCAAATAAGAAGGTGGGGCGGGGAATCTATCCCAATAATAATATTCTTATGGGTTATACACCCAGTCTGGTTGTTGGCGTCTGGGTTGGCAATACCGATGGAAGCATTATGCGCGGTAATGCCTGGGGATTTGCCGATGCCGGCCCGATCTGGAAATATTTCTTTAGTGAAGTGCTTAAGGATAAGCCTGATGAAAAATTTACGGAACCAGAGGGGCTTGTTCACCGCGGACGCGAAATTTATCCTTCCTGGGTAAAATACAAAAACTGGGACGCGCAATTTTCAAAGGTGGAAGATACTCAGGAAACGCAACAAAGTCAGGTAGTAAAGGAGGTTCCCATCCCTGATTTTCTGGTAATGCCGGAGGCTATGGATACTCCGTCTACAGAGCAAACTATCCCTGCCAAACCAATTATCCCACAGGAGCCAACAATTCCGCCGGTGCCTACTATTCAACAGGTGCCGAATGGTTTTTAAATTCGAAGGTTTTTAAATTCTATATGGAGCGATAGAGGGGAATCGAACCCCCGTCTTGGCCTTGGGAAGGCCACATACTACCATTGTACTACTATCGCATTGAAAAATCCTGGATTCCCGTTGGGGACGCCAGGATTTTAACATAAAAAAGTTCTAATCAAAACTTTTATAATTTTTTGTTAACCATCAGGTTTTCAAGGTGGGGGCCGCAAAATCTGATAGGACCATCTGTTGCCTGCAATATTTTTCGCTTATTCTCCGGTATATCTTTTATTGAAATGACCTGCTCATCTCCTGTTAAGACAGCTATAATTTCCCTTCTTACCCCGATAACCGTATTTACGCAATCAGCGTCGCCTTCACACTTCCCCTCTGTTACCCCGTTCCCGGTCAGGTTGCAGAGGACCTGGCTGTAACCAGTGGAAACCCTAAGTTCAGGGCTGGTGGTTGCTATATAGGTTCTTTTATAGGGGCGCGGAGCATCGGTGACGTTTGCAGCCCCGGTATCAGCAACCTCTGTTGATGGGCGTTTGGTATCCATAAAATTGATTAAGGTGATATGAAAGGTATGAATATTAACACCTTGCCTGCCTTTGTCAACTTTATTTTTTCCTGATGATGAAGCCCTTATGGGGAAACTGTCCTTCAAAATCAAACGGGATGAAATCTCTTCTTTGAATCACCGATGGTAATAAAAGCTCTTTTTTAAGGATGAATTGGGTAAAATTATTGGAAAAAAAGATTAATCCTCCTCTGTTTAAAAGCTCCAATGCGGCATTGAGGAGTTTGGGATGATCCTTTTGTACCGAGAAATTTTCTTTTTTGTTTTTGGAGAAGGTGGGAGGATCTATCACAATGATGTCGAATTTAAGGCCTTTCTTTGCGGCGTAGTGAAAGAACTCCATGGTGTCCATTTTATAGACCCAGTTTTTTTCAGCCGGCAGACTGTTAAGTTCAATGTTCTTTTTGATCCAGTCGCAATAAGCGCGGCTAAGATCAACTGAATAAGTCTTGAAGGCGCCGGCGTTAGCGGCATAAATACTGAAGGATCCGCTATAGGCAAAGGTGTTTAAAACCGTTTTGCCCTTACTGATTGAGCCGATCCATTTGCGGGCTTCGCGATGGTCAAGGAAAAGTCCTACATCCTGATAGTCGGAAAGGTTAATCAGGAATTTGTTTCCGTGTTCGTTGACGATGATTTCCCTGTGTGATGACGGGGGAAGTTTTAGGTCTAACCTGGTACGGTTTTTATAAAAAAAATCTTTGATGCCGAGTAACCTGTTGAGGCCTTCTTCAATGAGTTTGACTTCCCGCAGGGCGGATTCGGCGAAGATATGTATAACGGCGCTGTTTCCATAGATATCAATCGCGAAAGGATGACGGCCACTGTTACCTGTAAGCCTGTATGCTTCAATCCCTTCTTTTTTAAGATAAGGCAGCCTTTTCTGGTATTGCTGAAGAAGAAAATCCTTGAGGTCTTCCATGGGTAATTACTATGATTCGCGCCTGTTACGCTTTAATTCAGCTGTAAAAAAGGAACTGTGTTTCCCATCATGTAAGTCGGGAGGACGCCATTCCATTTTTCAACGGCCTTCAGCTTAACCAGATCCTGGTTTTGCTTAAGAGCTTCACCCTGAATTTTAATGGATTCAGCCTGTGCCTTTGCGGTTTCAATCTGCTGCTGGGCTTCAATCTGAATGCGCTTGAGGTCGTTTTCCGCTTTTAGCGCGGTCTGAACGGCTGTCTGTTTTAACTCGATGGCGCGGTTGAATTCATCAGAGAAATTGAAATCTACTACTGAAAAATCATCAATAATCAGATATGAACTGGAAAGGCGTTCGGTGAGCTTGGCTTTAATGTCCTCTTTTACGGTGGCTCGCTTGGTAATCAGTTCTTCAGCTGTGAATTGCGCAGTGCTGGCCTTCACGCTTTCCTGAATGGCGGGGCTGATGATTCTTTCTTCATACAGCATGCCAATCTGCTGATAGATTTTATCAACTTTTTGCGGGTCGATATGATAATTGAGCGCAACAGTGCTGGTAATTGACTGCAAATCCTTTGAGGCGGCGTTGACTTGTACCTGGCTCTTTTGGGTGCGGACATCTATTTTGACGACGGTGTTGATAATCGGTATCTGGAAGTGGAGGCCCGGTTCATAAATGGCCTGGATGGTTCCAAACTGCAGCAGGATGCCACGTTCGCCCGGTTCAATAACCGTAAAGAAACTTAAAAGATTAACCAGTAAAAAAATTGCCAGCAGGATAAGTACTCCATAAACAGCCATTTTGATGTTCTTTTTAATTGAATCCATTGGGCTGGTATAAAGTGGTGCCGCCATAAATTTTTTGATGAAGGAATAATAATTTAATTTTCAATTAACGGTAGTATAATGCATAAGAAGTTTTTAAGCTATTTTTTATTATGGCAAGAGTTTACCGGTTTATTGCGCACAGCCTGTCGCAGAAGGAACTTGATAACAGCGATCTGGAAATAAGAGAAAAGGAAGAGCCGGAAATTATTTTCCAGCTGGCCAGGGTGTTGCGCGGTAAAACCGGCGACCAGATAATCCTGCAGGCTAATACCGATAAAACACCAGTTACTGAATTCAAATATGAAGTTATCGAAATAAAAAAGAATGCAATTGCACTTAAACTGCTTGAGAAAAAAAATAATGAGAATGAAACCGGTTTTAGCATTAACCTTTGGCTTTGTCTGCCAAATAAGCCCGAGAAACTGGAAATGATCATCCAAAAAGCAGTTGAACTTGGCGCCAGCGAGGTGGTGTTGCTGGAAGGTGAAAGATCTCAGTTTAAACACGGCCTGCGCAGTGACCGTCTGGAAAAAATCATATGGGAAGCAGCCGAGCAGTCGGAACGGGCGATGGTGCCGGGATTGTCCGAAAAGGGAAAGCTGGCAAACCACCTTGAATCACTGGATCATGATTTAGCCCAGAAAACTTTTGTAGCGATGGAACGCCTGGAAAAAACAGAGCAGAATCTGCTGGAGAGATTTGCTGATGCTAAAAAACGCTTCGGGATAATTAACATTCTGGTCGGGCCGGAAGGAGGTTTTTCTGATGAAGAAAAAACGTTAATTGAAAAGGCTGGTATTAATACTTTCAGTCTTGGAAAAAGGATTTTACGGATGGAAACAGCCGCTATTTTGAGTGTTGGAATTGCGGCGCTGGCCTGATTTATATGTATTAAGAAGCCTGACCTTCGATGATCTGGTGAAAATACCAGCGCACAGAATTCCAGTTACCGTTGCGCGGTTCCAGAATATAAGCTCCACGATCGATATCTTCGCAGGGGTCTTTGGGAGCTTGAGGATTCTGGTTTCCGGCAGCGGATGAAGCCGCTGATGCAGCTGTAGTAGTCTTACTGCCGGAAGTTTTTGACTGGGCAGATTTACTGCAATTTAATTCCGCTTTTTTAAGGTCGCCGGTGTATTTGGATTCAAGGACATTGCCCGAAGAAAGCACATGTCCGCGACTGACGGAAAAATTCTGGTAGCGGAAATAGTAGGAAATTCCTTCGGCCAGACTGACATCCGTTTCTACTTTGGAAAGTACCTGCTGGGCTATCCTGGTTAAAGAATCAGCGTCACCAAAACCAAAATTGCGGGCTTTTTCCTGCAGGGCCTGAATGATCATCTGCTGGCGCTCGGCGCGGGCGAAATCGGAACTGGTGTGGCGTGTGCGGGCCAAACGCAAAGCCTGCTTGCCGCTAAGATGATGATCCCCCGCCCTGTAATAAAGGGTCCCCCATTTGCCACCGTCAAAAGTTTTATAGGTTGGATCTATTACCGGCTGATCCAGGTGGACATCGATTCCGCCAATCAGGTCAATGACCTCAATAAAGGCGTACATATCAATCAAAATAAATTTATCGATCTGATAGCCGGTAACAAAAGACAGCGCTCTTTTAAGTTCTTCCATTCCGTAAAGAGCATAGACACTGTTGATTTTGCGGCCGTTGTAGTAAAGATCGCGAGGAATGCTTACCATGGTAATCAGCCGTTTTTCCGGGTTCACGTTGGCAAAGATCATGGTGTCGGTCAGGCTGCCGTTTTTGCCGGCGACCAATATGTTTAACTGGCCGGCGATAGTTTTGGCTTTATCTCCGTAATCAGGAATCTGCGCCGGAAGTGTTAAGGCTTTTTTTTTGAGCCAAGGCTGTCTAAAAAAGTGTACAGGTCTATTTCCTGATTATCCTGTATTACTTTCAGCATGCCGGATGACATTTCCACAACGAATGAGAAAGACACTTTTCCTTCCGTGTTAGTGACGTCATAAATAACTTTGTTGTATTCTTCGCGCGGAGTCATATTAATCTTAAGTCCGCTGCTCTTCAGGCTTTCCTTAAAGGCGTCTTCATTAAATATAGCTTCCAGTTCCGCTTTGCGTTCCCTTAGCATTTTTTCCAGTGCCGTAGACGCGTCTGTGTTATTGATCTTATCAACAAGCAAGGGTTTGAGCTCTTCAACAGTCCGGTAAACTTTGCCGTCCAGTAAGAATGAGGCATCACTTCTCTTTAAACTTATCGTAAACAATTCACCGCCCTCACTGTTTTGAAAAATAAAGTCGACTGTGTCATCTTTTTCTTCGGGCGATCCTTTGTAGGTTATTTTACGGGAAGACAATGCGCTGCCTGTTTCCTTTGATTTAATGAGATCCGTTAATGCTGTCTGCTGGCTGTTTAGTTCCGTTTTGATTCTGATGACATTTGCTTTCTGAGAAGTGACGTAATCCAGAATGGCGCTTTTCTGCTTATCGTAATCTTTTTCCATTATTGGTTTTATGCCAAGGGCGCTCTGGATTTTTAATGACTGATCGCTTTTGCCAAGAATTAAAGCAAAAAGAGATGATCCATTTTCATCGCCCAGTTTCAACTGAATCGCAGCATCCAGGTTTTCGCTTTTGCCAAGTTTGATGCCAGCTTTAGCCAGGGCATCCTGAAAAGATGTGTCAGCTACCATTTTATCAGCCAGTGCCTGCACTACCTGGGAATTTTCTTTCAGGCTCCGGTCGGCGATGATTTTATCAAGGAACGCGTATACAGCCTGGCTGGTACGGCTGTTTTCCTTTTCATCCTGTGTTGTCCCCTGTTCAACATCCTGATCAAAGGAATATTTCTTGGTTGGTAAAAGCAAAAACTGCCTGATCTCGTTTAAATCTGTGCCAAAAGAGTAGATATCTTTTTTGATTGATCCAAGTTCGTCTACGACTCCTTTATTGTACTGGTCAACGCGTTCAACTATGCCGCCAAATCTGGTTAACTGAACGGTATTAACGATTAAAAGGAGTATTGCAAAAAAGAAGGCCAGTTTTTTAAAAGCTTCGCGGCGGACAGCTTTGTGTTCAAGTTTTTGCTCCTGTTTTGAATCGTGTTTCTTATCGTTCATATATTTGAAAGGTGCCTGCCCAGTATAACTTTTTTTTTACAGGATTCAACAATTTGGTAAATCTATGTTTTTATGGTAAAATATATTGATTAAATAACCCGAAATAAAAATGAAAATCCAATTCTGGGGAGCTGCCCGCGAAGTAACGGGCTCAAAACATTTACTGAAAGTAAACGGCAAACAGATTCTGCTTGATTGCGGCCTTTTTCAGGGACACCGCAAAGAAGCTGATGAAAAGAACCGTCATTTGGGATTTGATCCGGCAAAGCTTGATGCTGTGATCCTTTCCCATGCCCATATTGACCATTGCGGCGACCTGCCCTACCTGATCAGGAATGGTTTTAAAGGTCCTATCTTCTCTACGTTTGCCACACGTGATCTTTGCAACTATATGCTTTTGGATAGCGCCTATATCCAGGAAAAAGATATGGAGTTTTTGTCCAAACACATGACCAGAAAAAAACAGCGGGAAAATCCGGTTGAACCGCTTTATACCATGGAAGACGCGCGCGCCACTCTGGAACACTTCTATGGCGTTGGTTATGAAAAAGCCTTTGTGGTTACCGATGGCGTGGTCTGTTCTTTTTACGATGCCGGGCATATTTTGGGATCTTCGCTGGTACATCTGATCATTTATGAAAAAGAAACCAATAAGCGCTATACACTGGCCTTTACCGGTGATCTTGGCCGCAAAAATCTGCCTATTTTGCGCGATCCACAACCGTTGCCCCCAAGCGATTACCTGATTTCGGAATGTACCTATGGCAACCGCTTCCATGATTCAATCCAGGAAGTAGATAAAGAGCTTGAAGATATTGTAAACAAAACCGCTAAACGTGGAGGGAAAATTCTGGTTCCGGCTTTCGCGCTGGAACGCACCCAGGAGATTGTTTACCACCTGAATAAACTGTGGAAAGAAAAAAGAATTCCGGATATTCCAGTCTTTGTGGATAGCCCGCTTTCTTCCAATCTGACAGAAGTTTTTATGAACCATCCCGAATGTTTTGATCGTGAGACTTTTGATGAATTCATTAAACACCGCAAAAACCCGTTTGGTTTTGGAAAACTGCAATACACCCACGATGTTTCTGAATCAAAAGCCCTGAATAACCTGCAGGGTCCGGCGATTATAGTGTCCGCTTCGGGGATGTGTGAAAACGGACGCATTCTGCATCACCTTAAAAACAATATTGAAAACGCACGCAATACAATCATGATTGTGGGTTATATGGCGAAAGACACTCTTGGAAGGGCAATTCTGGAAAAACAGAAAGTGGTGAAAATTTTCAACGAAACTTACCACGTAAAGGCAGAGGTCCGCGTTTTAAACGCATTTTCCGGACATGCCGACCGTAGCGACCTGATTGATTATATTACGCACGTTAATGACGTTAAAAAGGTTTTCCTGGTGCACGGAGAAGAAGATCAGGGAATGCAATTTGCCGGATTCCTAAAAGAAAATGGCTACAAGGACGTGACTATGCCTGTGCGCGGCCAGGAAGTGGAAATCCCGAAGGATTAGGCTTAAAGGATGAACGAATCGGTGATGCCCCCTTAGGGTAAATCGACCTGTTGCATTTATGACAGATTTTTTATAAAATCTTCTCGCATTTCAGACATATTAAGAAGTGCGCCTTCCAAAAAACGTTGAAAACAAGCATGTGCATGCGGGTATAGTATAATGGTATTATGACAGCTTTCCAAGCTGAAGACAGGGGTTCGATTCCCCTTACCCGCTCCAACACCTGATTAATGGCTTATAGCACTTTCACAGGCTTTTCCAGATAATCCTATGATCTTGGCTTTGTTATTTTATGTATCTAAATATACTGATTTGGAAATAAATAGAGAATCTATAAAACAGAAAGCAGAGGGCTTGATTCAAAATTCTGACTATTGGCAAAAACGTGATTTCCAATTTAAGTTTTCGAGCTTTTTCTCAGGTAATATTCCAGAAATAGACCCTGTTGTAGCAAGGATAGTGAAATTGAAATAACAATGTTAGTATAAAAAAATTAAAAACCACGAAATATGGCCCATCAAGAAATCGAAATAAAGATTTTAGAGATAGATGTAGCAAAAGTGATTTCCACCTTGAATGCTCTTAAAGCCAATAAAATTTTTGATGGCAAAATATTTGCTGATTTTTTTAAAAATAAAGATGGTATAAAACTTAGAATACGACGTATCGATGGAAAAAATATTATGACCTTTAAAAAACCTATTAGCAGCGCTGGAATAAGGCACAATGAGGAAATTGAGATTTCTTTTGATGATTATGATGGGATGGTGCAACTTTTGGCTCAATTAGGCTTTGAACATTATGGAAGTTCAGAGAAACAAAGAATTACATACCAACTTGATGAAACTCTTTTTGAGATAGATACTTTGCCTCAAATTCCTACTTTTTTAGAGATTGAAGCAGCTAGTGTTGAAGAATTGAAGGAGGGAGTTAAGCTTATGGGCTACTCAATGGACCAAACTTCTTCTTTAACTGAGAGAACAATTAAGGAACACTATGGCGTTAAACAGGAATGACGCTAGTGACGATACTTTTGCCTGTTGTTTATATTAATTCGTGGCAAAACTAGTGTGAACGTCCTCCACGATGGAGCTCCAGACCCTATTTAATGGTTTGTTTTAGCTATTTTCCCCATTGTATGCCTAATAATAGGTTGACCTTCATTTTTTAGAATACTAAATCGTAAATATTGACCTTGTAAAGATCACTACTTATTATTTGAGTGAACTAGTTTTGATTTTCTTTAATTTTATGAGAAAGATGGTCGCAATTGAAGGTGGTTGGTGTTCAGGAAAAACAACGCTATTAAATGCGATAGATTCATATACGGTATTGCCTACAGTCGTTCCGCAAATCTATGATTTAATTGGGCGAGAATCAAATGTCGGACCAGATAAAGATCCTGAAACGTTTTCGGAATTATTTTTTTTATTGCGCAGTAGAGAATTAGAGAAAATTTCCAGGATAGATGGACCCCCAATATTATGTGATCGTACATTATTTGCACCTATCGCATTGCGAAGGTTTAATAATATTTGCGTGCCGGATCACTACTATACAGCTATTGAAAGGATGAGAAATGACGGAATATTGCATTCAACAGTTTTTTTTGCAGAACAGATCCCATTTAATAAACTAGCAAAAGGTTGGCCTAAAAGACGTTTTTTATACGACCAAGCCGCAAGGTATTCTAAAATTACGGAGGAGTTAATTGAATCAATGAGATTTCAAATAAAAAAAATATCATTCGGTTCTTTGTCAGAACGTAAAAAAACCTTTGAGGATTTACTTGAACAGGAAGATTTTAGCGAAAATATTTTATTACCTGATAAAAATTCAGTTAAATTATAAATTTTATGAAAATTGAGCGCCCATTAGTTGTACGTATTGAATCAACACTCAATTGTAATCATAGATGTGATTATTGTTACAATCCTAGAGAAAAACAATCCCTAGGAACAATAGAAGAACAAACGAGAAGGATTTCTGAAATTGTTAAAACAATAATTGATTGGGGAGTTTTTGACATTACATTTACCGGTGGTGAACCGTTTGTGAATAAGCCGACATTATATTCTGGCATAGATGAAGCAAGTAAGAGTGGAGTTGATTATTCGATTAATACAAATGCGACCCTAATAAATGATGATGATGCCCAAAAATTAAAAGACACTGGGGTAACTTCACTTTTTGTCTCATTTCCCAGTCATAGAGAGGATATTTTTGATGCCAATGTAGGTATTAAGGGCGCCTATCAAGCAGCACTGAAAGGCCTTGATGCCCTAGCAAAAAAAGACCTAAAAGTTACTATCAATACAGTTGTGACTCGTAAACCCATTAACAATATTGATGGTGTTTTCGATACTGCAAAGTTTCTAATTGAGAGATATCGAAATATTGTACGTTTTGCAACTGCTTCAGTCAGTCCAAATTTCATTGACCAAGCTGAACAAATTATTGCCAATTCTGATATAGCAAAAATTTTTGACCAGATGCTAGAAGTACATAATAGATACGGTATTGAAATACGCAATTCAAGGCCTCTTCCAATATGTTTTTCTGAAGGATTGGATCCAGTATACAGGAAGCATGACCTGTTTAGAGGTTGTACGATAGGAATGGCAAACTCATTAACGGTTTCTCCTACAGGTGATTTGAAGTTATGTCCAGTCTTGAGTCGCCCTGTTGCTAATGTGCTTACAGACAACTTTGAAGATATCAAAAAAATCGTTTCAAAATATGATGGAAGCACAGCCAGTGAATTAAAAGAATTTTCACCTGAAGAATGCTCTGATTGTGTTATTTTAGAAACATGCAAAGGTGGATGTAAGTCTGAAGCTCTAGCTATGGGAAAAGATCAAAGGAAAAAGAGTAGATATCAAAAATCTCCACAGCAAAATCAAGATCTTCTTCTTGGAATAATGGAAAATATTGATTTAATAGAGCCACACTTATTAAGTATTAGAAAGAAAATCAAATGGCGTGAAGATGGCAACAATTTCGCCGTAAGAGGTGAAAAATTTGCCTTATTAACAAAAGCTGAGTTTGAGATGCTTAAATATCTAAAAAGTTTGGACTCATTTTCACCTTCCGAATTATGTGCTAGACTCAACTTAAATAAAGGACTTTTTAATGTTTTCCTTAATAAATTGGCAAAGGCAAAAATTATTTTAATTTAATACCAATAATTTTATTTTTCTAACTTAATCATATGAGTATACCGATAAAAAAAGAAGTACCTGAAATTCTTCAAGTAGGTAAAAATGAGTTAGTTCCTAATGAACAAGCCTTAGATGCGTTCCGTGCTACTTCCGTTGATCCTGCTGAAATTGAAAAAATAAAACAGGAATACCAGAAAGTCACGATAGCAGCTTTGACAATCTGCTGTACCTGTGATTAATAATGACAATTTTATGGAGGAAAAAATAATTATAACTGCTGGTGTTATTCTTTTAAGTTTTGATGGAGACAGAATTATTCTTGTGCAACGCCCCATTAGTACTAAGGCGTTTCCAGGAGCCTGGACTTTTCCAGGTGGAAAAGTCGAATCGGGAGAATCCCTTTCCGAATGTGCAACAAGAGAGTGTTATGAAGAATCGGGTATTAAACCGACAAATCTAGTCCCTCATTCTTTTTATGAACATATAGGTCCAAACACTCGAACAATCGCTCATTTATTTATAGCAAAAACCAATAGTATTGCCATTGAGCGAGATGATGCTAAATGGTTTTCAAAACAGGATTTGCCTCAGTTAAAAATTGCTTTTGGATATGATAAGCTTCTTTATTCGTTGTTAGGAAATTAGTGGCTGGAATATTCTTCCAGTGGCTCAAAACCGGTTCTAACATCCTTCACGCCTCCGCTCTATAATCTAGATTGACTTATTGGTGAAGAATATATAAACAGTAGTCTTATTTAAATTTATGGAAAATAAAAAACTACTGATCGTGGAGATTGGCGAGAGGATCGGGAATTTACGGACTATAGTCCGGGAGTTGCTGGATAAATTCGCTAAAAGGAGTGCGGAAGTGGAAAAAACGGGGGTTTGCGTACATTATGATAATGACTTGAAAAAGGACATGTTAAGGACTGCGATTGAATGCGGCCAATTGTTTGGAGAACTTGCAGATTTCAATCCCTCTATCCTTAATGATGAAGACTTATTTGCGCTATGGGAAACTTTGTACGGCATTGACTTGGTTAATAGACTGCCCGATAACGAAGGTGCCGCTAAAAATCTTGATATGCTTAAGATGGTGGGAACCGGGAGGATAAAAGCCTTTTTTGACGATTATTTGATGTATACGATTGGCGTGGATGAGAAGTTGAGCAAAGATCCTGAATCCCCGCCGAAGTTGGTGCTTGATATTATTCTTGAGGATAAATTGGATGG
>JAGOLJ010000125.1 GCA_017994125.1 Candidatus Altimarinota bacterium | reverse complement strand
CAAGGGGAGATCCAATCAAAGATCCCGAAAGAGTCACCCGTCTGGTAAATGAGTTTCTACGCACCGGTGGTATTTTTACACCCCACATTCAAAATGTTACTTTGCCTGATGGTACCGTTGGTCAGGAAATAGTTTCTGCGCCGGAAAAATTGAGCCGCAGTGATGAAGATTATAATGGCGAAAACATAACTGTAATAAAAATCGGAGATACCGGATATTTTATTTACCTGGCCCAGGTTAAAAACAGGGCCATCGTTACAACATCGCATGATACAGCCAAAAAGATCGTAGACAGGATTAATGGTAAATTGACTTACAGTTTTGCGACCACCGATCTTTACAAGAAAGATCTGGTTCCAATTCTCCGTTCTGCGGATGAGGTTTTTGACATCCAGCTTGGCGCTTTGACCGAAGCGCTGGGACTTAATGATAACCAGCTGTTAAAACCGTACCTGCTGCCGTTTACCAACCTGACTGTATCTAAAAATTATTTTACTGATGGAGTTTCTACCATCTATTTTCTGCGGGTAATTTAAAGCATTTTTGATGACCCGAAAAATCGTCAGGGACATACAGCGGAATTCCAAAAAACAGATCGACCTTACTGGTCCGGTCAAAAAAAATGTGCGTAAATCCACAGTCGCTCCAAGCTCCCGCAAATCCAACCTGGATGATTTAAGTGTTTTTGAAAAAGAAAAAAACGCCATCATTACCAGTCCGGTAAATTCCCAAGTCAATACGGTTGCCGATCTCGGGCCCAGAACTATGACTACCCGGGTCAGCCACAGGCCGGAAGGCGAAGTCATCTTCAAGCGGGTTGAAGATGTCCCCGGCGGACGCCTGGACCGTCTTGGTGAGCTTGTTAGGATGGTAGCTATAGCCATTCTGATTCTCTTTGCGGTCAATTTGGTTAGTATTTATCAGAAAGGAATAGTTCTTAAAAATAATGTTATCGCCTCCGCTTTTGATGGTTACCAAAGCCTTTTACAGGCTGGTAACAGTGTAAGCAGAATTGATGCCTCCTCCGCTTCGGGCGATTTTGAAAAGGCCAAACTCAACGTTGAGAGCGCCTTAAACGACTTGTCTTACTTAAAGGCCAACACTGATATTTTCCTGGCTAAAGAAAAAACAGTGGAAAGCGTTAAAAATCTCTTGGAAGCCGCCAGTAAAATTTCATCAGCCGGCGAAGATTTTATGGAAGGCTTCAATAATATGAAAAACCTCCCAATGCGCTTTATGCAGGCCAACATGGCCTATCTGACTTCCGGCAGCAGGTCAGGCGGAACAGGACCTTCTTTAACCGATGAATTGAAAAATGATCTCGTCTTCATGGAAAACGCCGGTGAAAAAATCATCGCCGCAACCAATAACCTGGAAGCCGTCAGTGAGGATGTTTTGCCTATTACTTTCCGCGCCAAGTTTCAGCTGTTAAAACAGAAAGTGCGCCAGATTTCCACGCTGGTAAGCACACTACGCGAACAGATCCCGGCCATTCTGGACCTGCTTGGCGATCGTTATCCGCACCGTTACCTTGTGCTTCTGCAGAATGATTCTGAAGCACGCCCTACTGGCGGATTCATCGGCAGTTTTTTGGTAGTTGATATTGATGACGGTTATCTTACCAAAATGGGATTTCATGATGTCTATGAATTTGACGGCCAATTAAAAGAAGACATCACGCCGCCACCGGACATCGCCAAAGTAAGTAAAAACTGGCGCCTCCGCGATTCCAACTATTCTCCCGATTTCCCCCTTTCGGCACAGAAAGCTAACTGGTTCCTGCAGAAAGAAAAAGGCCCCAACGTTGATAGTGTTATTGCTGTAAATCAAAACCTTTTAGCCGACCTGTTCACCGTCACCGGTCCAGTTACCGTACCAGGATTAAAGGCTCCTCTCACCAAAGAAAATTATCAGAACGTCCTTTCCTACATCATTGAATCAAAAATGACAGGTGTAGAAAGCCCCAAAACTGTTCTTGGTGATTTTATCCCCGTTTTCATCAAACAGCTTTTCCGTTCATCCGATCTTCGCACCCTTGCGGCGCAGCTTTCCATGGGGATAGAAGATGGCGATGTAATGGCATATTCAAGCCATCAGGATGTGCAAGCCTTGTTTGACCTGTGGGGCATCAGCGGACGCACTAAAAAGACTGAATCGAATCAGGATTACCTCGCCGTCGTCGGAACCTCAATTGGCGGAAACAAAAGTGATTTTTATCTGGAGCAAAAACTGGATCACAGCACCCTTGTAATGGAAGACGGATCAGTTGTAGATGAATTGCTTGTAACTAGAACCCATCATTGGTCGAACCAGAATCTTGAAAAACTTAAAAACATGCTTGGTGGATTTGGGTTCAGTGACTTTCCGGATTATCTTCTGGATATTCTGGGCCGCGGCACTAATAAAGCTTTTATCAAAGTCTATGTTCCAAGGGGCAGTGAACTCATTGCCACCGACGGAATTGATAAAAGCAAAATAGAAACACATCAGGATCAGGAACTGGATAAGACCTTTTTTATGTTTGAAATGGATGTTAACGCCGATTCCACCGAACAGATAAGATTAAGTTATAGGCTACCTTTCAGGCTTGATTTAAGCCCAATCTCAAAGTACCAGTTCTTTGTGCAGGGGCAGCCGGCCATCAACAAGACACAGTTCCACAAGTTAATTATGTTAAAGCCGGGACTGGATTTTTACGCCAAT
>JAGOLJ010000124.1 GCA_017994125.1 Candidatus Altimarinota bacterium | reverse complement strand
TTTCGTATCGCTCCCGCAGTCGTTTGTGAATCGCCCAAAGGTTGTAGATCACATTAAAATAAAGAAAAACATATCCAGTAAAGACCGGAATTCCATAATTGACCAGGATTTCCAGCCACCAGTTATGAATATTGATAATAGAAAAAGTGGGATAAACTTGATAATTGCTTAAATAATATTCCGCGTTGCCAGCGCCTGCTCCGATGGGGAAGGACAGGCCGGAAATGTATAAAGCGTTTAAATACAAATTCAAACGAGTGTGCAGACCGCCAATATCATGCACTTTCTTGGAGACAAGGGCGGCCAGGCTCAAAATTTGCGTGAGCAAATTATCCAAATACTGCCCCGATAAAATGTAGGCAATGACAAGAAAACAACATGCTGAAAGAATAACTGTTTTTTTGTTATGCCTGATGATAAACAGATTCCAGAAACCCACGCTCAGGGCAAGGGCAAGATAGCAGGCGCGCGAGCCTGTCGTAAGCAAAACAATAATGCCAAAAATAAGGAACAAAAAACCCGCCAAGCGGGCGATAAAACCGGACATATACCTGATCCAGACAATAACCAGAGGAAGCGTCAATGACAGGAAAGTCGCATAATCATTTTCATTAAAAAAGACCGTTGTGGGTATGGGTATTTTCCATTGCGTGTATCTTGTGTGATAATGAGAAAGAACCAAGTGCTTGCCGGTGGTTATCTCCCAAAGGGCCACCAATAAAAGCGCGATGTATATGATGAGCAAAAGCCAGTAAATCCTTTTTAAAGAGAGCAGATCGCTCATGTAATAGACTATAAAAAAAAGGAAAAGAAATCCATGCAGAATCACATAATTATATTTCAAAGCAGCTTCCTGATCAGCCGCCCAAAGTATGGATAACAAGCTATAAACCGCCCACAAAAAAATGAACAGCAGATAGGGCTTTACATGAATATGGGACAAATCCAGAAAAATATTATTCATCAAGATTTCAATGGCCATCAAACCAAGGCAAACCATCAAAGCCAGCCGGAAGGGAAGCAAAACAATTCCTCCAACCGTGGGAGAAAAACCCAACCCGTAGGTAAAGGCAGTTACAATAACAATGAATAAGAGGAATCTCTGAAAGGATGCAACGGTAATGTTGATGTTCATGAATAAACCAATTCACATCATGATGATTAAAGAGACCATTTGCTCTTTTGGACGACTCTGTTCACACGCTCACATCAGGTATCGAGCGAACGGATGCATGACCGGCCGCGCCGGTGATGTCGTCCAGTAACTGCGCATATTTTCTGGCCATTTCCCTGTGGCTATACTGATTTATTGCATTCTGTTTTCCGCGATAACGCACGCAACCAAAACTCCAATATTCCAGATACCATGATTTCAGAGTTTTCAAAATGCTTTGCTCGCTGACTACGTGAATGCCTGCGCCTGTTTCATTCAATAGATGGCTTACAACATCATCCGCTGCGCCACCTAGCGCAAAAATTGGCCTCCTGGCGGCAAGATATTCAAATATCTTACCGGTATAAACGCCCTTTTCATTAGGATCATTCCAGTTCAACAGCAACAGAATTTGTGACTCTCTTTGCTTGCTTAACACAATCTCTCTTGGCACACTTCCATATTGTCTGGCAACTGTTTCCAAACGATAGCGTTTTATTTCTTCATCCAACCAATGCAAGGGCGGCCCAAAAAACCTTATCACGATGTTTTTTGAATGTATGACTTGCTGATCAATCAGTTTTTTAACAGCTGCAAAAAGAGGTTCCGGATTTTGTTTTCCTGCATAAACCAAACCGGCATAGGTGATGGTGAACTGTTTTGTCAGAGGTGTCTCCTGAATTTCATCAGGATCGAAACCATTCGTGATAGTAAATATTTTTTTCCCAGAGTGCAGTTCGCCCAGTTTATCGGCCAGCGGTTGAGATACAGTAACCAACGCATCCGCATAAGCGATTGTTTTTCTTTCCAGTTTTTTCTCAATTAATCTTCTTGCCAAAACGTATGGGTAATAATGATTTTGCGTCCACAAATCGCGAAAATCCGCTATCCAGGGCAGTCCATGCATTTTTTTTAATCCGGCAGCAATAAGATGCGCTGTGACAGGTCCCGCGCTGCTGATAATCGCAGAGAATGATTCCGTAAGCAGCGCTTGATGACCTGTTTCCACTGCATATGGAAGCCATTTTTTCTGTTCGTCAGGATAAGCTATAAATCCTCGTATAAAGTCGACCATTTTTGTTGTAATAGGAAGCTTGTTTTCCAGAATGGCTGCCGGTATCTTGATTTGCTCTTGAAGTCCTTTACGTGGATTAAAATGGAATTTCTGCTTCAACAGAGCGCCGGCATTGCCTGGATAATGAGTTTGAATTACGCAAAAACGTTCATCAGGCTTATCCGGCAAGGAAGTAGTTAAAAAATGTGGTGTCCAGCCAAACTCGTCAAGATATTTTGCTAGTCCCCTGAAGCGTAAAGATGCAACATTTTGAAAAGGGTAAAAATAGTAAGCAATAACAAGTACATTCTTTTTATTCATGAATCCTAGATTTCCTCCCACCAGCATCAGATCAGACGGCTATCTTTTCCGCAAACCTTCTGATAAACTTCCGTAATCCTTTGAGATACGCTCTCCTGCGAAAAACGCTTAATGGCGTCTTCTCGAATCAATTCGGGATCATAGGCGCTGTAGTGTTCATAAATATGCATCATCGCACGAGATAGCTCCTGAACATTTC
>JAGOLJ010000028.1 GCA_017994125.1 Candidatus Altimarinota bacterium | reverse complement strand
GCACATGGATCCTCCAGTCAGGCTTGAAGGATTCAGATACCTTTACAACCGTGAACTGCTCTCCAAAGAAGAAATCCTTTCACTCGTCCAAAAGCACATGGATCCTCCAGTCAGGCTTGAAGGATTCAGATACCTTTACAACCGTGAACTGCTCTCCAAAGAAGAATCTCTAGCTTTCACTAAACATATGGACCCCGAAATCCGGAGCGGGGCCTTCTCATATCTTGCCAATAGAAACCTTCTTTACAAGCGCGAAGTGGAAGAACTGGCAAACCATTACGATCCCGAACTTCGCAAAAAGGCAGCCCAAATGCTGGCAAACCAGACCGACTTTCCTTCAGAACCTCAACCGGCCCCTCCTCCCTCACCACCCCGCACCCCTTCACAACCCCCTCCAAACACCACGCCACCCAGCCCCAAAGATAACCAGCCCCACAAAATACCCCCTTTCGCCATTGGTGTTTTAACACTGTTAGCCGCTTTAGGCCTGTTAGCCCCACTTTCCTGTTTTTTAAGTAATGAACAAATTCTGCAAATATTAAAACACAGGAAAAAATTTAAAAACCGTTTTAGCCGCGAAGAAAAAATATTGGAAGATGAATTTCTACGATTTGCGAGAGCCTACATGAATCAGCAGGAATCCTCACATCCATCCGTTCTATCCGCAAAATTAAGAAAACAGCGAATCCTTCAAGAAATAAAAAAACGCCATAATGACTGGATCAGAAAAGACGGAAACCTAAAAGATCTCTACAAGATTCTCGGTATCGACAGCAATGCAACCCTGGAAGAGATCAAGAAAGCATACTGGAAAATGGTTCATAAAACCCACCCGGATCTGGTCGGCAAAAATAACCTCATTATCGATGTCAATCTGGCTCACCACGTCCTAAGCGACCCCGGGTTAAGCTCCCAATACCATAAATACCATAGCGAACTGATCGGGTGATAGGGAAAAAGTTCCTCCAAAAGAAAAAACCGCTAGGTTTTGTCTTTTGATACTTGGTGGAGATGCCGGGAATTGAACCCGGGTCCAAAAACTGCGATCAAAAACTTCTACAATCATAGTCCGTTTTAAATTTTCGGCCTTGTGAATAAAAGACGGACAAAAAACTCACAAAGCTTATCTCCTTTAATTTTCGTCCCGCCGGCGGAGCTTCGGCAGGCTTATCCTGCTAAGTGACACTTATTTCCCCCAGCAGAAATCAGGGAGTAAGCGACTTTCCCACTAAAGGGGAAAGATTTAGGCAAAGGCCATTACTGGTCTAAGCTGCTTCAGTTTTGCAACCAAAGCCATTTCTTGTGCATCAGCACTTATGTTGCGCTGGACGGATCTACGGGGCGACAGCGCGAACCCCGGATTGCGATTTTTGAAAGATCAATCTTTGTCGAAAGCCTTACATCCCCATACTTTTAGACGTGGACTGATTTAAGCACAAAAAGAGCGCTGCGTCAAAACAAATAGGCTTTCCTGCAACCTCTATGGCTTCCTTCTAAGCTTCTTTGCCACAAAAACGCGCACGCGTTCCGCATACAACATCAATTCATCTATTTTTCCAGGCTCAAACTCTTTCCTGCCATAAAAAGCCAATGCGCCCAATCTTCTGCCACCAAATCCGATACCATCGCCCTCTACATCATAGTCCCCTTTGCGCACATTACCTTTATCCTCCCCTGACCGTTTTCTTAAAGCCGCCAGTACCCGCGCGTCCTTTAAATCCGGGAAAGCCTTATTTAAAATAGTCCTTTCTTCCGCTAAAAGAGGTTCAATCCCGATTTCCAGAATCGGCTTATCACAGGGGCGAACTTCGGCACAAAACATCTTCCTGCCCCTTCCGTCACCAAGCTCACACCTTTTTACAAGCGCCCCGCAATGATCATCATCAACATCAATACCCAAAGTCCCCAATTCCCTTAAATAAGCAGGCAACCACTTGTTATATTTTGCATAAAACCATTTATAAGCCGCTATCAGCTTATCAAATTCATCCGGCCCAAAATAAAATCCCTGCGGATGAACATCCCTTAAAAACTCCTTCTTCAGCTCCTCCGAAAGATCAAAATAAAAACACAGGTTACAGCCGCCACCATCAAGATCAAGCCAAATCCAAATATCCTCAGTGCCTTTTTTATACCATGATGGAACGTCCTCCTGTTGATAAAAACCGGCCTCCACCAGCTTCTTCACCATTGGATGATTCTTGATGTCCCTCATCTCTTTTAAATCACTTCTGGAAGTCCTGGACTCAATAACCCTCGGCTTCTTGCCTATCTCTCCCATCAACCGTAAATATTCATTTCTTTCTTCCTCAGTAAAATACCTGGAAAGATACATCTCCTCATCCGCCAAGGCCCTTTGCGTTGCATCCGGCAAACCTTCCCGCAAATACTTCTTCTTCCGTATAACATGATAAATCATCGGCTCATAAAACTTGGTGGGAAATTGTCTGACCTTTTTATCACCGCCACACAAAATATGCCCAAGCCCCCTTCGTATTTTCCCCCGGGACGCTCCTTCAATTTTTTCTATAGAATCACCCTCCGCTTCAGGAAAAGTACATTTATGCACCTCATAAATCCGTCCTTCAAAAATCGCCGTAATCGTTTCGGCCGTCTCCATCACAACATGCACATCCGGCAGAGACCCCTGCACATCATTCTGTCTTTCATTATCCGATCCTGCACCCCCGGTTACATCACCCTGCCTTAACATACTTAAATAAAATTAACGGACAAAAATTAAAACATAAACGTCCCTAAAAATCAACCCCCGGACACAGAATCCCCCAAACCTTTATTTCCCCACCAACTAAAACTATAATTAAAAAAATCCTAGCCAATATTCTATGCAAAACCTTATTCGCACCACCGCCCTCATCGCCTTCACAACCATTATCCTGTCCGCTTGCGCACAACCAGGCCAACAAGTCACCCCCGCATCATCAAATAACGAAAATCAAACCGCCAACCAAGGAACTGGAACCGTGACCAATCCCGGATCTTCTGCCAACCTTACTACCGCCAAAAACCTCTGCCAGGTACTCCCTGCCGCCGAAGTCTCCAAACTTACCGGAATCACCTTCACCAAAACCGAACACAAAATCGATAACTCACAGAATCCTTACATCACCGACTGTTTCTACAGCAATGATGACGCTTATTCCGTCGCCATCATCGCCAACTACGACAACGAAGGCTTAACCGCCAAACAACAATACCAGCAGGTAGTGGATTACCAGAAAGGCCAGGAAAAGCAGTTCCCATCCACCAAAATCACCGGCCTTGGCGAAGAGGCTTTTATGCCATCAACAGGCATCCTCACCCAAATCAACGCCCTCAATAAAAACATCTGGATCACACTCTCACTCTACAATAACGCAGATGCCTCCACCCGCCAGTCACAGGCAAAAGCCATCATCCAGAAAGCTTTCGACGTTTTATAGATAAAATCTTATCTTGCCACCCTTTCCACGTATTCGCCGGTATCAGTGTTAACTTTGATAACGTCGCCTTCTTTAATAAACAAAGGAGCTGCGACCATGGCGCCAGTTTCAATTTTAACCGGTTTCGTGCCGCCGGTGGCCGTATCACCCTTTTCCCCGGGAGGTGACTCGATCACTTTGAAATCCATTTTTGGAGGTAGTTGCACGCTGATCGGTGCTCCATCCACAAATACCAGCGTAACCTCTCCATTTTCCATCATGTAATCCTTCTGGTCGCCAATCATTTCTCCGGAAACCGTGTACTGCTCGTAATTGCTGTTGTCCATAAAGTTAAAGTCCGTACCATCAAAATACATGTAGTTACAGCGCTTATACTGCACATCAGCCTCCTCGATTGTTTCACCGGATTTAAAAGTCACTTCCATTGTCTTGCCGGTCTTGATGTTCTTGATTTTGGCTCTGGTAAAAGCTGTTCCTTTTCCAGGATTCACAAAAGTATAATTTACCAGGATAAAAGTATCCCCGTTATACCTGATCGGCAGGCCTTTTTTAAAGTCTGAAGTCGTCATCTAAGTATTGTTAGATTTTAAGATCTTTTTAAGAAGCATGGGAATTCTAATGCCCCACAGCCTTTTTAGTCAACGTAATCCGCAATAAAAAGCCTAGAAGTCCCGATGTGGAAAAAACAGTGCATCATTAATATCCTCAATTCCCAAAATCAGCATTGCCAGCCTGTCCACTCCCAAGGCAACACCTCCCGCCGGAGGCATTCCAAAACGCAAAGCTTCAATAAAAGTGTCATCAATATCATACTGCTCTTTTCCAAGCTTCTTCCGCTCTTCCCGTTCAACCTCCAATCTGGCTTTTTGCTCAGAGGGATCATTAAGTTCCGTGAAAGCATTGCAAAGTTCCAGCCCTGCAATGTAAACCTCAAACCGTTCGGCATAACGCGGATCATCCTCGCACCTCTTTGAAAGAGCCGCCATTGAAACAGGGTATTCATAGACTATAACAGGCTTTTTAAGCCCCAGCTTAGGTTCAATCTCATTCAAAAAAACCTCAAAAAACAGGTCTTCATATAAAGTGGATTGATCCACCTTGTAGCCTTTTGACTTAACAGCTTCCCTAAACCTTTCCACATCCTCAAAGTCCGCAACCGGAATTCCCGCCATTTCAGCGAACAGGTCCTTAACCTTTTTGCGTTCCCATATTCCGCTAACGTCAACTTTATGGCCATTGAATTCCAGTTCTTGCACACCCCTAAACTCACTACATAAAAATCCCACCAGCTTTTCCGTGTCAGTCATAATCTCCTCATAACTCGCAAATGAACGGTACCACTCCAGAATCGTAAACTCCGGATTATGCAGCAAACTCACATCTTCCTTGTTTCTAAAACTTTTACAGATCTGAAAAACTTTCTCATACCCCGCCACCAGCAGTTTTTTCATCGCGTATTCAGGAGAAGTTATCAGATACATATCCTGCGCACCCTCACTTGTGTTCGCCTGCGCACCCCCCACCTGACCACTTTTTCCCCTCTCCTGCCAGCTCCTGAATGTCGTTTTAAACACGTCCAGATGCGGCTCCATGCCCGGCAAACTTACCAATTCCGGAGTTTCCACATCCATAAAACCTTCCTTCACAAAAAAGTCTCTGATTTTATTCACAACCAAAGTCCTCATTCGCAACTTTTCACGCAAATTCACATCGATCACCGCTTTTAGATAATTCGGACTCCCTTTTTTAATAAAAAAATCTGTCTGGCATGACGCCAGCACTTTCACCTCTTTAGCAATGTAAAGGCATTTATCACCCCCGAAAGTTTGCGCGTGCAAACTTTTTTGTCCCTGCCCGGACAAATTATCATCAATCATCCCTATTCCTTCCAGGGATTCACTTAGCTCTCTTTCAATCCTCACCTCCACAATATCCCCAATCTTCCAACCGCCAACTAAAACCTCATCACCTCTCACCATCACGTCCATCCTCCCACTTTCATCCTGCAGAACAAATCCATCATCCAAAATCCCGATAATCCTGCCAGCTACCCACACCGGAACCTGCCCATTAAATCCCAGGTTCATACCACTACCACCAACCTCACTATCCCCTGCAGCCCATATCGCATATTGTTCAAAACTTGTCTTTGCTTTATTTATAAGTAAATTTCTCCTAGTCCTGGCCGGCCATTTTGAACCACTTTTGAACATCTTTCACACAGTTATGAACAGTAAAACCCCGACTTTTACACAGCCAGATTCACCCCCCTCACTTCATCGCCGGATGCGTATCCCTGATGGAACCGCCCAATTTCCTCAATCCCTCCTTCAATCCATCCATCCAGTGCATTCCCAGTCCCTCCACTTTTATTCTCATACGGGTTCCGCTGATATACCATTTATCATTGTGTTCCAGCAGGTTGGCAATATTTTCCGGCTTCACCAGGCTGGACATATGCAAAGCAATCTCACGGCCTTTATTAAGGCCAATCGCCTCAGCCTTCACACTCACCAGTTTGGCGGCCTTGGCCAGAATCTTTAACTCAATCACGTTAAACAGGTTAATCACCTCCACTGGTAATTTCCCGTAATCCTCAATCATATCCTCTTTAATTTCGTTCAGGTAATCCATATTGTCGGCAGCGGACATCTTCTGGTACTCATTGATCTTATCCTTGGAATTTGGAATATAAGTATCTGGAATATAAGCCGAAATCGGCAATTCTATCTGTACTTCCTCCGGTTCTTCGGCGCGCATCACTTTGCCCGCCTTTAGATCATCAACTGCCTTATTCAACATACGAATAAAATGACTTACTCCGACCACATTAATCACTCCATGCTGCTTGGCTCCCAAAATGTCGCCGGCGCCGCGGATTTCAAGATCCTTCATCGCAATCTGGAATCCACTGCCAAGTTCTGTTGCCTCAACAATCGCCCGCAGTCTTTTCTTTGCATCCAGTTTCAGGCGTTGCCCATGATACAGAAAAAAGGCGTACGCCTGCGTTTTTCCACGACCAACGCGCCCGCGCAACTGGTACAACTGCGCCAACCCAAAGCGCTCGGCATTGTTTACAATCAAGGTGTTGGCATTCGCCAAATCGATTCCGTTTTCAATAATAGTCGAACTTACCAGTACATCAAATTTATGGTCTTTAAAAGCCAAAATCCTCTCTTCCAAATCTCCGCTGCCCAGTTTCCCGTGAGCCACTTCAAACCGTGCTTCCGGCACCAGTATCCTAAGCTTTTCAGCCATCGCATCAATTGTCTGCACGCGGTTATGCAAAAAATAAATCTGCCCGCCACGCTCAATCTCGCGCAAAATGGCCTCCCGAATCAGCCCCATGGAGTATCTGCGGACCTCCGTAATAATAGGCAGCCTACCCGGCGGCGGAGTTGTAATTGTTGAAATGTCACGCAACTTGTTAAGTGCGATATTCAAAGTTCTGGGGATCGGCGTTGCCGTCAAAGTCAGTACATCCACTTCCTTCTTCAACTGCTTCAATGCCTCTTTCTGCTTCACTCCAAACCTCTGTTCCTCATCAATAATCACCAGCCCCAAATCCTTAAACTTAACATCTTTCTGCAACAACCGGTGTGTTCCAACCACCACATCCACCTCCCCCTTTTCCAGCTTTTTCACGGTCTCTTCCTGCTGTTTATGGGTACGGAAACGGCTTAATAAATCAACCCTCACATCAAAATCTTCCATCCTCTTCACCAGTGACCTGTAATGCTGATCGGCCAAAATGGTAATTGGAGAAATAAGCGCAACCTGCTTCTTGCTCTGCACCGCTTTAAACGCGGCACGCATTGCCACTTCCGTTTTTCCAAAACCCACATCCCCGCAAACCAGCCTGTCCATTGGCATCGGCATTTCCATATCCTTTTTGGCATCCGCTGTGGCCTTAAGCTGTCCCGGAGTTTCCTCATAAGGGAAAGCTTCCTCAAACTGGCGCTGGATCTCGGTATCAGCTTTATAGGCAAAACCTTTGGCCGCCTTTCTTTCGGCGTAAAGCTGCAAAAGCTCTTTGGCAATAATCTCAGTTTCTTTCTGCACCTTGCGCGTAATTGTATCCCATTCGGCGCTCCCCAGCCTGGTAAGTTTTGGCGGAGCCTCATCAGCCCCGATAAACTTGTTTACCTTATCTGCCTGGTCAATTGGCACAAACAGCTTATCATTTTCAGCATAGGCCACCTTCAGATATTCACGGGTCACATCGTCTACCGTTCTCTTCTCCAACCCCATAAACTTGCCGATACCGTGATGCACATGCACCACGTAATCGTTCACTTTCAAACTTGTCAAAAAATCCAGGAACACTTTCTGTGAAGTGGCCCGCTTCTTTTCTTCTTTAATTGATGATATTTCCCTGTCCGTTAAAACCGCGATTTTCATCTCCGGATTCTGGAAAGATCCCGGCAACACGTCCTCCTTATCCATCTCAAACAGAATAATCCCCGCTGCCGGCAGACTGCCGCTCTCCAGTTCCTCGTGATAACTAAGATTATGGGAATCAAGGATTACTTTTATCTCCGCAGGATCTTTTGTAAAAACCATCACCCGCCACCCGTCACGCCCTTTATCCTTCATGTCGTTCGCAAAATCATAAGAGCCGCGATATTTAAGCACTGACACAAAGTGCATATGACGATGGTGCTCCTCGTCCTCATTAAAAGAGACGAACAGCAACGAATTTATTTTCTCGTAAGATTCATCCATCAAATTTGCCCAGTTCTCATAAAACTCATCAATCACATCCAGTTCATCCTCAATCACCAGAAAATCACGGTTAAAACCAGCGGAAATCGACTTCCCCACGCCCTCCAGCCTGGCCGGAACAATCTCCACCGACTTTCTGTCTTCGGCAAAATCGCCAAGCGGATCGTATTCCGTAATTCTCTCAATCTTTTCAAACCCAATCTCAATTTTTACTGGCCTTTCGTAGTTCAATGGAAAAATATTCAAAACCTCTCCGCTCTTATAATACGTTCCTTTAGCCAAAATCTTGTCATCACTAACCTCATAGCCCCGCTCAATCAGATCTTCAAACAGGGATGTCATATTGACCTCCTCATCTACCTTAAGCGTCATTGTTTTCTCCCTGATCGTCGTATACTGGGGAAAAGTCCCCATCAGATCAATATAGGGAACCACCACCACTTTGCGCCGGCGGTTATTCAGCATGCAAATAAACTCCATCGCCTTAAGCCGGTTTTCCGCTTCAACCTCGCGGGAGCGGTTAATATCAGCCGGAGTCTGTGCGTATGTAATTACGTCCAGCCCTCCCCAAAAACGCAGGGCTTTAGCTACATTCTCCTGCTCAACCGCGTCATTAACAACCCAGATAGCAGTTTTAATGTCATCCCTGTGCCGGATCACGTCACTAAACAAAAAAGCCTTGGCTGAATAATTGCCCGAGCCGGATATGCTTATGTTGCGGAATTTGTCGAAAATATCCGAAACCCGGGCGTTTTGGACAGTTGGGAAAAGCCGAATAAGATTTTCAGTGTGTTTCACGCTCTTTCATTCATGGCCGCGAACTATATCTTAAGCGGCATGATAATGTAAATATAATCTTTTTCCTTCAAAGGTTTAACCACTGCGGGAGAAAGTTTATCATCAATCTCCAGCATAATCTTGTCAGTAGCAATATAATTTAACACATCCAGAAGATATTGGGCATTCAGGGCAATCTTATTGTTTTCACCCTCAATCTTCACGTTAATTTCGGCAACTTCCTCACCAACCTTGGTCTCTTCTGTTGAAATGCTTAATTTACCATCATTGGTTGCTGAAACCTTGATGCTGTTATTATTCTCACGTGCAAACAGGCTTACGCGGCGAACCACGTTTACCAGTTCATCCACATCAACTTCCAGCTTGGTCTTTGTCTCCTTCGGAATAATCTTGTCATACGGAGGAAACTTTCCTTCAATCAGGCGGGACATTAAAAGAACGTCACCAACAACAAACATTACCTGGTTTTTGGTCACGTTAATTTCTGCGTTTTCATCAGTGGCAATGGAAAGGATTTTTCCAAGCTCCGAAACGGTTCTGGCTGGAACAATGCATTGCATGGTCACGGTTGTCTTCTCTTTCAGGATTAAAGACTTTTCCGCAAGCCTGTAACTGTCGGTAGCAACAACTTTTACCTGATCCTTGTCAAAATCAAACAACACACCAGAGAGAACCGGCCTTGAGGTATTTGATGATGCCGCAAATACTGTCTGGGAAATAGCTGAATTTAGATCTTTGGTCGTTAATTTAACCGTATTCTCCTTTTCCAGCTTTGGAATATTTGGAAACTCGCTGGCATTAATTCCCTTAATTTTGGTCTGGGAAGATGGTGATTTAATCTGAACAGTGTCACCTTCCAAAAGCTGTAATTCCACCTTTTCATCCTTCAAAAGGCTTATATAGGCACCGATCAGCTTTGCGGGAACAGTCACAGATCCTTCATTTTTGACTTCTGCCGGAATAAAATACTGAATCGCCACTTCCAGGTTTGTGGCTGAAAAATGCAGGCTTTTCCCTTCCGCCTTAAGCAAAATATTATTAAGAACCGGCAGGGTTGTATTTGGAATTATGGCTTTACTGACGATATTAATAGCGCGCTCCAAGTCTGCTTGAGAGCAAATTAGTTTCATAGATGAAAAATTAATTTTCTTTAGAAAGCACGCCCTATTATAATGCCCCTCTTTTTTTAGACAAGCCTTTTTATATCCCGTTTTTTGAACATCCCTTTCGGTCTAAAATATTAATTGTAAAAATATATTTTTATAAATTAGTAGTATTTATAGGGTATTTACATTTTAAACTTTTTCACACTTTTTATGTTTAAAAGATTTTATGGAAATTTTAAAAATGCGGGCATCAAATAGATTAGAAATAGCCGGAAAAATATTAACCAACATTTCTTCAAATCTCTCCAAACCGGTGGATACACGGTTAATTTAAAGTTAAAAACTTTTCCTAAACGTGATATAATAAAGGGAATATTTTTAAGGGCTCACACAAAGCTCTGCCAAAAATATTTTGAACACCATTGTTCAAAAAAAATAAAAGGTGAGTAAAACCTATGTTAAAAGCCCCACCAGAAAATCCAGGTTTTGACAACCCTAATGAGGGTGAAAGTGCAAAAAAAACTAACCCGGAAAAGAGTGGTTTAAAAACCTATCTCAGTTTTTTCAACTTTCCCCAGGGGGCAAAAAAAGCGGAAAAAGATGTAGAACCAGCTGAAGCTGGCGGCAAAGCAAAAACCAAACCATCTGGAGAACCAGAGCCCGCCACCACTATTGACGAACAGTTTGAGGCTAAACTGGACGAAGCCTATAAACAGGCCGACAAAAAAGCCGTTGAACAGGTCGATCACCAGAACCGTGAAATCTTTAAAACAAAGGCCGTCGACTTTGCCACAACTTTAAAGAGCCTGAGTGTTAATATCTCTTTTGGTGAAGACAGGCCACAAAAATATAATTTTTCTTTCGAGTCTTATCAGATTGGCGGAAAGAATTTTAAGGAGAATGACGTCGCCGCCGTCCTCGAAAACAGGGAAAACCATGATGCTAAAACCGATAGCATGTCTGCGGCAATTCGTTTAAACAGTATTAATGGACAAAGCGCCAACATGCAAATATCCATTCCAGTCAATCTTTTAATAAAAAGCGGCGGCAACCCGCAGATCATATCCTCCTATGTAGAAAAGGCCGTTCAGACCACTTTTGGCGCCGCAGACCAATACAATAAAAGTGCCCGGGAGCTAAGATCCTCCGCCGAAAAAAATAAAGACAGGGAAACCACACTTACCCCTCCGGACAGAAAGACTATCGACAACTTCACCCAAAACGCCACCACTAAAGGCGCAAGCGTAACCACTATTGAAACAGGAAATCGCGAAGCCTTGATCACCGTATCCTATCCGGAAAGAAACGAAGCTCCCCTCTGTTTTACCCTTAGTAACGGAATCATAAAGGCTGCCCCAAGGTCCCTCAACACCAATTCCACCAAAGAATTTCTCCCTGAATCCAGAAACACTTAAGCAAAGGCATTCCACAACCCTTAAGCCTTTTAGTTGAAGGATAACACCCCCTCAACTATTAATTGAACCTTTAGGGCATTTGTGGTACTTTTGGACTACCGCGCCGAACTTTAGGGCGCTCTAAAAATAAAACTACACCATATGTTTAAAAAAGTATCAACAACCGTCCTCATCACCGCCATCGCCAGTATCTCACTTGTTGGTTGCCAGTCCACCGGGACACAGGAGGAAAAACTCTATCCCTTTACTTTTGATACGGCAAAAATCTCATACAACATTAGTGGAGACGCCACCGGCACCAAAGTAGCCTATATTAAGGGGAACAAGTCTTCAGTAGAGGTCCACAAAACAAGAAAAGTGAGCGGAGTGGAACAGACCATGGATACATTAACCATCGACAGCGGGGAATATATCTACAAAATAAACCTTAATTCCAAATCGGGATCTGTTAGTAAGAACCCTGTCTATGATGAATTAATCAAAACCCCGTCCGCCAACCGCGCCGATTTTTTAAACAAACTAAACCTGGGAATTGTAGGCCAGCAGACCACCATGCAACAACCCAAGGAACAAAGAACCTATGCCGGACAGACTTGCGATCTTTACACCATCCAGACCTTCGGCGAAATCTGCCTTTGGCAGGGACTTCCCTTATATACCAAAGTCCAGATCCCTGGAGAAATTTCAGCTTCAATTGAAGAAGCAACCGAAATCAAATTAAACCTGGAAGTAGCAGATCAGAAATTTGTCCTGCCTAACGGCATCAAGATGCAGGATCTTAGCAGATAAAATCTTATGAATTTAGACATTATAACCATTTTAGCTGGAGGGGTAACCTTTGTAGCCGGACTTTTAGGGGGACTATATTTAATCAGACCCCCAAGGCCCTTAAGTGTTGATGAATACCAGCAAAAGGCGCAGGAACAGCTCAACCACACCAACAC
>JAGOLJ010000123.1 GCA_017994125.1 Candidatus Altimarinota bacterium | reverse complement strand
AAAAATGATGAGGATGGTCAATTAATAATACTAACATCTAATGGCTATAAAGGCGATGTTATTAAACTTCGTCAAACAGTTTATTTCAATGATTCTACAGAAGGAATCAACAAAAAACCAGTTAAGTGCCTAATTTCAGATCGGTCAATGCCATTAAATGACTTGAACGCGATCTTAAAAAACATGCAATTCATTCAAGAGGCTAACTACAGAGAAGATATATATAATGGTGTTGAGGTAATAATTATTGAAATTCATTACCGTGGAGATGATACAGACCAGCTCGGGACGCCTCAAAACGCGATAGGAAAAAAAGAAACATTATATTACGACAAAAGCACAGGAAATCGGATTCGTCTAGATTTGGCAATAGAGTATCCAAACGAAGTTTGGAGTGGAAGTACCTTTGTGGATTATGAGTTTTTCTATTTTGAAAATCTTCCAGAAAGTATCCAAAAAAAATTTGACAATTCAATTGAAGAGCTAATGTATTACTTGGATTTATAAATCAGTTAATCCAATAAACAGGTATGCTACAAGGATGATACTAAAAATAAGACACTAAGCTTATTTAATGTAAAAAGGAGTGATAAATAATGATTAATGTGATTGACGCAGACAACATTTGCAAATCTTTTGGGAAAAATCATGTACTGAAGAGTTTGTCTTTTCAGGTTCCTGAGGGTGCGATTTATGCAATCTGTGGGAAAAATGGTATCGGCAAGTCAGTGCTATTCCGCATACTGACCGGATTCATCCTGCCAGATACGGGCAGCGTCAAAATTCACGGTCAGCAGATTGGAAAGGACCTTGAATTCCCAAAATCGACTGGAATATTAATTGACCGCCCAGGCTACATGCCCGACAGCAGCGGCTATGCCAACCTTGCTTTGTTGGGTCAAATCAGCGGGCTGGCAGATGAAAAAACCATTCGGGTTTCACTGGATTTGGTTGGTTTGGACCCGGACGATAAAAAGCCTGTCCGCACGTATTCGGTTGGCATGCTGCAGCGGCTTGGTTTGGCGCAAGCCATCATGGAAGACCCACAATTGATTTTATTGGACGAACCCACTTCCGGTTTGGACTACGAAAGCCAGATCGAAATGCACGAACTCTTTCTGAAACTTCGCGATCAGGGCAAAACCATTGTTTTTACCAGTCACAGTCCCTGGGAAGTCAGCAGGGTCAGTGAAAAAGCTTTTTGGTTGGTGAACGGCAAACTTCAGGAAGAAGCGCCGTCTCACGGAAACGGTAAGTAGGTGGAAAACCTTATGAAAATAAATGAGGAAAAAACAAACAATCATATTCTGAAGGTCGAACTACAAAGAGCCTTCCAAAATCCGCGTTGGATTTTAATCGTGTTAATTGGGGTCGTCCTTTTTATCATTGGTAAAACAAGATTCCCCCAAATCACCGTGACCGGAGAATATGCTATTAACACCACAAACCGATTGATGCTGGCAATGTCTTACAGCGAGTTGGCTTTCATCGTTCCATTGCTGGTTTTGATACCCTATGCTGACTCTCTATTGAATGACATTCAAAGCCGGGCAATAGATTTTTTGGTTTTCAGGTCTGGTCGTAAAGATTACCTTCGCTCAAAACTTTTTGCCATAGGACTTAGTGGCGGGGTTTGCCTGGTCGTGGTTTTATTGGTTATGGTCTTGTCTTCGTCCGTCTATGGAATTAATTTTAAAAGCGGAATTTATGCCACGGGCATGGTCAATGAGACCGAACCATTCGGCCCTTTTAGTGCGCTGTTCATGACCAAACCAGCGTTGTATCTGGTTTATCTGTTCGTATCCGCCTTCTTATTTGGAATAACCTACTCATTGTTTGGGACGGCTATGTCGGTAATCTTCAAAAACAAATTTATCGGTTTCAGCGTCCCGCTTTTCTTGTTTCAGATCGTGGATTTTATCGGTGTGAGTATGAATCCGCAGCCATGGTATCTCATACCTCTGCGGGGTCTGATGCCTTTTAATACCGCTCGACCAGTGGGCAATCACGATTTACTGCTCCAGATGGTACAGTATTTGATCGTTTTGATCCCAAGTCTGATCATGATTGGATTGGTAATGAAGTCTTATGGAAAAAAATAAAAAAGAAAACAAGCTGTCAGCATTTTTTACTTTCACACGTTATCAGATACAAAGTCAGATACAGCGTAACCGTTGGCTGTTCCCTATCGTTTTGGGCTTGCTGATTGGTTTACGAAATGCAACTATTTTGCAGGGTGATCCAGCTTTGCACATAATGAAACCTGCAAATGTCTGGGATGTCATTTTTTCAACCCTGGGAAGCACCTATTTTGTACATCTGGTCATTTTGACCACCTTCTTATATTTGATTGGAGACTTGTTACCAGAAAAGAGCTATGGCCAATTGAGTTTGTTTCGTTTAAAGTCAAGACGTCAATGGTGGCTAAGTAAAATACTAACCTTGCTCACACTGGCAGTCGTTTATATGTTCCTTTTCGTCGCGCCAGTCGTTTTGGTTGGCGGACTTACGCATGGTTGGAGCTTGGATTATTCTGAACAAACTTTTTTTAACCGTTTCATGTCTGGCGTGCCAGCCAATCTTTTTGCTGCAGGTACAGAAGAAGCATACATAACACCCCTTGATCTGTTCACTCAAACCTTATTGCTGATCTTTCTGGCACTATTCACCTGCGGTTTGTTTGCAACAGTCATTACCCTGTTCACCTCTCGTTCTCTGTTCGGACTGATAGGAGGCTTTACGTTTGTTTTTGTTTCCTTAATTGGAAATTCTCTTAGCGGACCGCCTTCCTGGGTGAAATTTTTGCCATCCCATCATGTTGCTTATCTTGGCAGTCTTCCAG
>JAGOLJ010000027.1 GCA_017994125.1 Candidatus Altimarinota bacterium | reverse complement strand
TTGGTATTTTCATTTCAACCTCAATCGTGTCTGCCCCAAAAGAGCTGATTTGGTCATTAATAAAACCTTCCAGCCCACGCCCTGCCGATAACACTATAACAATTGTAGCGATACCTATGATGATGCCAATCGTGGTAAGGATGGTTCTGCCCTTGTTGGTCAAAAGACCGTGCAGGGCGAGATCAAAAACCAGTTTTAAATTTCTTCTATTCATAGCGCAATGCTTCAATGGCGTTTAATTTGGCCGCCCTTCTGGCCGGATCAAAACCAAAAACTATCCCGATCCCGGCGATGATCAAAGATGCGTATAATACGGAATCTACCGTTACTATATAATCCCAGGAATAGTTAAGGCTCTGCATGATAATGGCGATAATGAAGGAAACAATTATCCCTATGATAATACCAATGATGCCGCCGACCCCTGTTATTACAATAGCCTCCAATAAAAACTGCCTGAGAATATCGTTGCGTCGGGCGCCCAACGCTTTTCGCAGTCCAATTTCGCGGGTCCTTTCCGTGACGGCAATGTACATCACGTTCATGATGCCGATTCCACCGACAATCAAAGCAATAAAGGCAATTGCTGCCAAAAAAAGTTTGATGCTGCCAGTTACGCGCATCAGCGTATTTAGTCCCTGGGCCTGACTGGAGACCAGAAAATCATCGTCTTCGGGATTGTTAATGCCGTGCCTTGTCCGTAAAACCGATTCAACGTTGGCAACAGCCTCTTCAACGTGTTCTCCGCTATCTACTTTTACTCTTGCCGCAGACAGATGGTTCTGCCCGACGATCAGCTTCTGCATGGTTTGAATCGGGATGAAAACCTGTGAATCATTAACGGTTAAGCCGCTAGATCCCCTTTTTTCAAGGACTCCTATTACACGAAAACTTTGATTATTGATTTTAATCTGTTTTCCAAGCGGAGGCTCTTTTTCAAAGAGTTCATCTTTTACGTCTGATCCGAGAACCGCGACTTTCTGAAGGCTTGAATCATCTGACTCGTTGAAAAAACGGCCATCTTCCACAGCAACATCTTCAACGTCAGGGAACGAAGGGAAGACGCCGGTGATGGTTGTGAAATTCTTTTTATTGCGGTAAATGACCGGCTTAACCGTTTTATTAAAACCGGTCACGGCGACAATATGCGGAATGCTTTTAAGGCCAAGGATGTCATCATTTTTTAAGGTCGTAATCTCAATTCCAAAGAGGGCGGCGGGCGGCTCCCCTTTTTCACTGCTCCCGGGGAGTATACCGATCAGATTTGATCCGATTGATTTGATCTGGTTAACAATTAGTGATTCAGCGCCGTTACCTACGGAAACAATGACGATGATCCCGGAAACACCGATAATAACGCCGAGTACCGTAAGGAAGGCCCTCATCTTGTTAAGAAAAAGGCCTCTTAAGGCCAATTTGATTGTCAGAACGATGTTCATTTCATTTTATCACAGTTGGTGCAGATGCCATCCTTGATTCTGATGATCCTTTGAGCGTGACTGGCTACATCTTCTTCATGCGTAACAATTATAAGCGTATGTTTTTCCTTATGCAGCTGATCAAATAACGTCATGATTTCACCTGTGGATTTGCTGTCCAGATTGCCGGTTGGTTCATCGGCTAAAATAAGCTTGGGATTGTTAACCAGGGAACGGGCGATGGCGACACGCTGCTGTTCGCCTCCGGAAAGTTCATTGGAAAGATTATTCAAACGATGTCCCAATCCGACCTTTTCAAGCAGCTCCTTAGCTTTGGCAACCTGTTCGCTCTCTTTAACTCCGGCATAAATCATGGGAAGGCGCACATTTTCCAGAGTGGTGGTACGTGGAAGCAGGTTAAAGGCCTGGAAAACAAATCCAATCTTTTCGTTCCTTATTTTTGCCAGCTGATCCTGATCAAACTGTCTGGTGTCTTTGCCTTCGAAAATATAAGTTCCCGAAGTCGGAGTATCCAGGAACCCCAACAAGTGCATCAGAGTAGATTTGCCGCTTCCGGAATGCCCCATAATCGCAACAAACTCGCCTTCCTCAATCTGCATATTTACCCCTTTGAGCACTTCAGTCCTCACCCGGCCGGTATCGTAGGTTTTTCTTAAATCCTTGGTATGGAGCAGCATTTATTTCACAAATGTAATGATTTTATCTCCCTCTTTCAGGCCTGAAGTAACCTCAACGTCCTGATCACTTTCCAGGCCGGTTTTGATAGTGGTTTTCTTTGGTTTGCCGTCAACTAAAACTTCTACGTACCTGATGCTGTCTTCATATTTAACAGCTCTGGCAGGTATGATGAGAACGTTGTCTTTTTGCGCCGTGACGATATCCAGGTTGGTGGTCATGCCAGATTTAAGCCTTGCATCCTTGAGATCAAAAGCTGTTTTGATCTGGTAATAGACGACTCCCTGAATCACTGTTTCGGCTGGATCAATGTAAACAACGCTGCCTTCGAATTTTTCGGTAAAATCGAAAGCGTCAATGGTCATGACAACTTTATCGCCAGCTTTGATTTTGGAAACATCAGTTTCCGGAACGTTGGCTTCGACAATAAGGTTATCGGCCTGGATTGTAAGGAATGCGGAAAGAGCTGTTTCCGAGATAGAAACGTTTTGTCCAACCTTGCCGTAAATAAATGTAACTAACCCGTCAATCGGCGCAAAAAGCTGACTGTCAGTATATTCATTCTGGGCAATTTCCAGTGCGACCTGGGATAATGCTATCTGGGCGGCAAGCGGAGCCAGATCAGATTCTCTGACTGGAGATTTTTTCAGGTTGAGATCAGCTTGGGCTGCATTTAGCGCGGCCTGTTTTATTTCTACCTGGGCGGCTGCATTTTTGTTACTGTTATCAGCGTTAATCTTTGACTGTTCAAGATCAAACCCGGCTTTATCCAAGGTATTTAAGGCTGTGGTATAGGCGTTTTCCGCAGCATCAATCTTGAGCTGGTAATTCAGGATGGCGGTTTCGGTATCGGAGGCAGTCCCTGTCTTTAGATTCTGGATAGTTTTATTGATTTCATTAAGGGAAGTCAAAGAAGTGGTCAATGTTGATGACTGTGTCGTAACTTTTACAATCCAGTCACCGATGGCACTATCCATGTAAACAATTTTCTGTAGTTCATTCCCCAAGAAAACGAGCAGCGATGAATCACTATTGGCTGCATCCAATGTTGCATTGATAGCTGAATCAATTTCTTCATAGGTAGAACTGAAAGTAAGTGAGCTATAAAGTTTATTAGCTGTTTCAAGATTTTTTTCGGTTGTTGAGTATAAAGGCGTCAATAATTTGTATCTTTCAGTTTGAGGAATATCAGTTGTACCTTGTCCGTTTTCTCCAATGATTTTATCGGCCAGAAACATACTATCCTGCATGATAGCCAAAGTTGTGGCCATTCTGGTTCGGGCGTTAGCATAGGCGTTATCCAGTTCAACCGTATTGATGTTGGTGCCACCAAGCTTTAGTTTAGCTATCTCTTTTTCAGCCAGAGACTTGGTGGTTGCCAGGTCTTTTTCAGATGCTTTCGCATTATCCTGAGCCTGTTTATAGGCGATTTCGGCCAGCCCGATATTTGCCTGATTAATTGATTTGGTATTGGTCAAATCTGTGAGTGCGGCGTCATAAGAGGCTTGTGCGCTTTTTACATTGGCTTCGGCGATTCTTATTTCCTCCAGTTTAGTCCCGGCTTTGAGTTTGTTATATTCTGCCCTGGAATAGGCCAGGTTGGCATTGTTTCGTTTTATTTCCAGGTCAAGCGTTTTGTTTTCCAGTGATGCCAGTAATTGCCCTTTTTTGACACGATCGCCTTCCTTAATATCGATTGCCTTAACTTCGCCACTTTTTTTGAAGTGAAGATTGATGGTTGGATCTGCCTTGATGGATCCTGTAACGCTAACTGTCTGTACAATTTTCCCCCTGGTTGCATCGGCTAACACATATTCGGGCTGGCTGGATCTGGTCAAAAAGAAATAGGCCATGAGCGCAATGGCAGCAATGACTAATATAATGATGACCATTTTTTTCCCTGGCTTCTTCATGGGGATTTGATACTTGCTAAAGGTAGAAAATCGTTATTTCTAACGTCCGTATAAATTTATTACATTTTAAAATAAGCCGCAAGTTCTTGATAAAGACGGTTGCAGTTTTTCTATACATTACGGTTAGACTGATATAACATTTAAATCAGCAAATAATCGTAAAGCCAATATGCCAAAAAATAAAAAAATTATAGCAGATGCTGATGATACGTGCCCAATTGTTAAGTGCCTGACCTGGATGTTTTCAATCGTTTTCATTGTTGCCGGGATTTTAATGTTCCAAGATTCGCTGGCAATGGCTATTAGTTATCTGCTGGCGGGAGCGCTTTTGCTTCCTCCACTCGGAAGGGTGATTGATAAACGTTTAAAAAAATGGGCACTTGTCATCGTTTTCATCATAATGAGTGTCCTTGTTATTCAGTCATTGGTCGGATTGGTAATGCCGTCATTACCCCATTAAGGAATCAGGTAAAAAGCCTCTGGGCCATTTTTATCAGTGCATGTTTAAGAACTTTTTTGGCTTCCGGGACAAGATCCTTAAAGTCATCCACAACAACTGAGCCTTTTCCACGCGGCCCAAAATACTTTTCGATTGGAGTTTCAGCAAGCTTTTGCTCCGGAGTAAGTGACTGTCCCCCTCTCAGGAAAAATCCGATTTTTAAATGTTTGCCCATTTTCTGTCCTTCATAGGCCTCAAGACCTTTGATAAAACGCGTCAGCGGTTCACCTTTTAAGGCTCCAAAAGTGTCGCCATCGCTGATTACAAACATACAGCTCATATAATCAGGGAATTCACGCTTCCTGACATTGAGGTCATGATTTACCTGAACAACAGCCGCCCCCAAATCGGTACTGCCCTCGCGCTGGGAACCGCTCATCATGCGTCTTTTAACCGTTTCAATTGAACCATCATTCCATCTTTTTCTGGCTTTACTGTTAAAGCTGTCGGTAAAATCTTTGGCAATAAAAACCTCATCATCAAAAAAGATGATGGAGAAGTCGACGGGGCGTCCGGTGCGTTCGGAGATTTCTTCAAAACTCAGGGCAAAAAAGATGGCTGTTTTCATACTTTCTGCCATTTTAGGCCCGACCATTGAACCGCTGCAGTCTGCAACCAAAGTTATCATGATCCTGGGGTCGCCCTTTTCGACAATTTCCTGGCTTTTAAAAACATATCCCTGTACCCGATTGCCATAATCCCCCAGGGCCTCGTTATCAAGTTCGCTACCCGCGCGAACAAGCCTGTCGCCGTATTTGATGCGTTTCTTTTTGGGAATATGAGGCATAATACTGTCAACGAAAGGAGCCACGTGGGGTCTTACTTCTTTTTCATACTGCTTATATAAATCGTATAACCGCTCTTCCCCGGGATCGGGTTCCGGATCGTTTTCCTGTAGGAATCCGTCTCTTCTCATATCGGCGATTTTTTTCTGACGGCGCTGGCGAAGCAGCTCTTTTTTGGCATTGGCAGCATTGTTGATTTCATGCTGGTGTTCTTCAGGAATCTGTTCCTGTAAGATCTGGTCGATTTGCTGCTGGTTTTCCGCATTTTCAATGCGGTCGCGGAGATCTTTTCTCCGGGCTTCGTCCCTGGCCTGTTGATCTTCAATATTTTTAACTTTTTGCTCGGACTGTTTTTGTTCGCTTTCATTCAGGGCCTGCGGTTTAACTTCATATTCACCACTTTCCGGATCTTTTTCCATTTTTTGACCTCCGGGAAGACCTTCTTTGTTTAGTTTATCGGCCTGCTTTTTATCCAGGCGCTGACGGGCTTTTTGAGCGAGCTCTTTCTTTTCTTCCTGATCCAGGCACTCATCTTTGCTGTTTTGGATACGACGCTTAAGTTCCTCAGGAACCTGAGGAAGCTCTGAATCGCTGATTTCTTCTCCATCATTTCCATCACCTGTTTGCCCCATTGTTTCCTTAACCTTATCTGAGGTTTCTTTTGATACGGCTTTGCTGTTTTGAGAAGTGGATCCTGACGATGGGCTGTTTGACTCCGCATCCTCCGCTGGTTTACCGGATTTACTGGATGTTTCAGAGTTATTGCCCTGTTGTTTACCCTGCTGTTCTTTGATGAGATCACGGATTTGCTCCTGCAGATCAGGAGGCAATTTATCGAAAGGAACCTGGATAGTGTTTTGCCCCTGTGACTGACCGGGTTGCGATTGCCCCTGTGGTTGTCCCTGCTGAGCCTGTTGTTCTTCCTTCATCCTCTTGATGGCTTCGCGCAATAGTTCATTAATTTCCTCATTTGATTGAGCTTTTTGCTCAAGTTGGCGGTAGATGGGCCAAATCTCTTCAGTAAAAATACGAGTGGCCTGCCGGTGGTCAATTTCGTTCCAATATCTTCTTGATGCATCGATCAAATTATCAAAAGGTTCCCAACTCTCAAAGTTTGCCGCATGATACATAGCTTTGAATTCCTTTTCGCCGATGATACCAAGGTTTTCCTGGACCCATTTAGCGATTAACAGAGTTTCAACGGCTGAAGTTACGGACATTTCGGCCATTTTTTCCTTATGATAATTGATCCATCCTATATAGACCGCGTTAAATTTTTTGCGCCGATGCTCGGAAATGCCAATCTGCATATTGTTAACCCGGGGATCTTCAACGGCGTTAAAGATGGAACTGGCAGTGGAAGGCAGATAGCCTTCATCTTTGGCCTTTCTTTGTAAGCTGAAAAATTCACGAAAATCGGTATGTAAAGCATGGCCGGCCTCATGGTTGATTTTGCCATCAATCTCATCTTCCGATTCTTCATATAATTTTTCTTCCGGGTAGTTGATGTGTTCAGGGGTGAAAAAATCATCCGGAAGATCTTCCAGGCTATCTCTTTTGCCTTTAAGATAATCACTGACTACCTGAACAACCTTGCCAGATTCGGCAAAGCCACATTGCCACCACTCCCCAGGGAAAACCTTTAATCCCTGTTCTGCCCAAATTCTGGCCAACTGAACTATTTTCCGCTTTACGGCCCGAACCTCCTCTTTGGTGCGTATTTTTTTGGATGCATCCGGATTCTTTTTACCGGGATTTAGGGCTTCCAGTTCGCTGGCCAGATCAAACTTTGGATCTATGATTGTTTTTTCAGGCATAAGTTATTGGATCAAACGGTTTTACCAAGTGTTTTAACCCCCTGGGTAAAGAGTGTTTCCAGATAAATTCTTTCTGCCGGGCGCGGGATCTTGGGCATGATTACCTCCCTAAGTACATAAACGGCAAGATCTTCACCGTTTTCAAACATATCATAGACATAATCAATTTCTTTTGCACATTCCACTATTTCACGCAGAGACGCGATGAATTTTACTTCTTCACCCTCGTTAACATCTTCACCGGAATGAGTTTTGCGGAATTGGCGACGGATATCGTTAGCGACCTGAATGACCAGTTTAAAGGCTATTAAAATCTTACGCCTGTTCTGATCAACCAGGCTGGCTCCGCCGTTATTGGTCTTATTGTTGATCAAATAATCCCAAGTAGTCTTAAATTCTTCTTCGCGCATCTTGGCGAAGGGCCGGCAGAGCTTGGCCATGGCATAGGCTTCGGAATGGTTCCAAAGTGATTCAGTAACTTTTAGTTTTCCCTGCGCCAAAAGGGTATTTTTAAGCAGGGTAATCGAGCTAAGACGTTCCATGGTAGCTAATACAGCCAAATGCTGGCGTTTGGTTTCATCGATTTTCTTGTTAACGGCGTAATCCCATAATATTCTAAAATCTTCATCGCTAAGATCTTTTAAATCAACCAGCATCTTTCGGGCGGCAAGGACATCCTGGTCGCAACCCCACACTTCCAGGCGTTCCCGCATGTAATCAACTTCCAGATAACGGATGCGTGATACTGAAGATGATTCAACTTCGACGCCATGATAACCTTTTCTTCCATTCATTGAGCCATAAATCAACACGTCATCCCTGGTAGGTCTGTTGCTATTGAAGGCTCCGCGGATCTGACGGCGGTGGCTGAGCAGGCTGTTCAAATATTTCTGTGCGGACTGGTCGAGCTGGTTAAACTCATTGAAATATAAAATGGCTCCAGGTGTCTGTAGAGCTTTCTGGACTTCAGATTCAACTTTGATTGTACGTCCGTTGAACTCATAGGTGTAAGTAAATTCTCCGCGTTGGGTCCATTGGCTACAGTCAAAAACAAAGAGAGGGCGATTGGTCATTGCCGCAAAGATATCAATCAGAATATCTTTTCCCGTTCCGGTATCACCTTCCAGTAACAACATGCCCTGCGGTTTTCTGGTCTGAACGCCGTTACGGTCCAGCCCTAACTGCATTTTGCTGAACTTGGACATTTTTTCCAGACTTTCAATAATCTCCTGTGAAAAGATCAGGTCGGGAGGCATTTGTGGTATGCGCTCCAGGATGCTGGTTGAATGGCTTTGCTGATTTAGGTAAGTCCTTACCCTGTTCAGGTAAAAGTCAGGGTTGTCCTGGTTTGATTCGTAATCACGGCGATAAAGGACGGTTGGGATTTTTACCGGGCCGCAGACGGTTTTCATCCCCTGAAGCATTTCGTGGGTATAACGCCGTTCGCCTTCGGAACTTTCAAAGTAGAAAGTAAACTTGTCTTTATTGGGATTGGCTGGATTTTCCTCAATATCAAAACCTATTTCCCAGGTGACAGCATTGGTTTCTATCCCGGGCTCATGTTTAATAAATTTTTCCGCTCCAAAAATGGCATGCTGGCCATCGCGGCTGGTGCGGAGAACTTCAGCATTCTGCACTCTTACCGTATGCCGGCTAATCATCCGGTCAAGAATTAAGGTCATTTTTTTCTGATCCTGCTCATCAGGAATCATCTCAATAGCCTGGCGGATCCGGCGCAGGTGGTCAGAACCGCTGATAAACCTTTCCATCTGAAGAGGCTGGCTGACCGAATCATGGATTTCACCATCCAGTGATTCAATTTCTTTTTCGATATCAGCAATGTGTGCAAGGCGTTCTTTTTCTCTGGCTTGTTCACGGGCAGCTTCTTTTGCCTTCAAAGTTTCTCTCTTGTTTTCGATAGCCTGATTAATCTGTCCTTTAATTTTGCTGATTTCTTCGGAGCCGATCTGCTTGCGGAATTTCTCCAGCTGAGTGACAAGCTCAACGTATTCCCTGTTGTCATCCCTGAAGTTCCGAAGGGTGGAAATTTCCTCAATTTCACTGATTCTCACAAGAACATCCTGCAGGCGCTGGTTAATTTCTTCCATCAGTTCACCTTTGTTGGACTCCCATTTCCGTTTGAGTGCGGTTTCCATCTGGTCGCGCATAACCGAAAGTTCCCTGGTATCCTGGCGATAATCTGTTCCGCGCCTGATGGCTTTATTAAGATCAGATATATATGTTTCCAGTTGCCCCAATCCGATCACATCAAGGCCGGCCATGTGTTCACGAAAAGTCTCGGCAACTTCGCCAATCTCGTCAGTGACAAAAGCCTGAATCATATCGTCAAGCTGCTTTCTGATATCTCCTGTAACGTATGCTATCTCTTCTTCACTTACCTGCTGGGCACGCAGCCTGTCTTCAAGCACGCTTAACGGAGCATAAAGGCTTTCCAGATCTGCAACGGAAGCCGCGGTGCCGATCCTTTCCAGAAACTGCTGGGCATTTCTTTCCTTAATTGGCAATAATGCCTGATGACGCTGTTCCCTTTCCTGTTCAGTCAGATTATGCCCATTCTGGCCATTAAACAGATCCGCATCCTCAAGTCCGGCGGCAATTTTGTTGGCTCTTTTTTGCTGCAATTCGCGATTGATGTCATCAAGGTTATTGTCGTAGGCAACCATTTGTCCACGCTGGTTTAAAGTCCTGATCCGGCCACTGGAATCAAAACCAAGATTGGCATCCGCAATTACCGGGGTCACTTTTACTTCGGTAAGGCTGCTACGTTCAAAAAGCACAAGTCCCTTATTGTAACAGTTACAAAGGAAGAAATTTCCGGATGGATCAATGGTCAGATTATTAATGGAGTATTCGCCGTTATTGGCAAAATGGGCAACCTTTGGTTTCCAGCGGGCAGGGTCACCGCCCAGATCCAGTCTGGATATGCCTTTGGCTGCGTTACTTTTACAGTAATAAATGACTTTGGGATGATGAGGATCAATACATACGTTCTGAGAAATAGAAGAAATATTATCTTCAAAAACTTTACTTCCGTCGGCAGCCCGGATAACAAGTCTGTCAGAATAAACTTCCGCAGCATATTGGTCATCGATTTTTTTATTGAATTCTGCACCGTTATTTACCCTTCCTTCCAGAAATTTGATGATTTCTGCAGGTAAGTTCTGTGGATGATCAGGCATAATTGGAATCCAGTTCTGCGGATCAAGTTTCTGTCCGTTTTTTTCAGTCTGGAAAGCTTTAAAACAACCGCTATATTTATCCATTATGACAATATATTTCCCGTTTTCAATTATTTCGGTGACTAAGTTGCCCAATTGGGTGGTTTGAGGAAGACTGTTGAAATTGGTGCGATTGCCACTCCACCTCTGTAACGTATCTCTTGCAACCGACTGCATGTAAAAAGGGATATCGTCGAGATATATTTCTTCTGCTAACCCACTTGGATTCAGACAAATCCATCGTTTACCATTGGCTATAAAATCTTTAAGGATGTCTGCCCAATTAATATTGACGGTGCAAGAGCCAATCCTCTGAAAATCGGTATTTTCAACCCCATGTTCATCAAAGACGTAAACATTGTTAGTCCCAATAAGAATGCTGTAATCGTTCCAGAATTGGACGTCACTGATGGCATCACGTCTGTCCATTTCCGGAGTAGCCACCGATTTCTTAAGGATCAAAGGCACTAAGGGTTTTTCAGGTGATCCCTCTTTGCCCGTTGGACCTGCGCCTGGAGCGTTATTCATGGAAAAAAAGTTATTAGAAATATCTAAAACTATAAGTGGGGCTGTTATAGCCTCTTATGTAGCTGACATGCCATTCGGCTGAAACCCCTGTATTTTTAAGCAACTTGTCTCTTTTCTCTCTAACCGGTTTGGAACTGCGTTCGCCACCATAAAGCTGCTCTACAAATTCATTTTCCAAAGCTGTCAGTTTTTTCTGTATATCCAGCGGTAAAGCCAATTTTTTCTGGCATGATGAAGCTACATCAATGTTTTGACATTGCTCAGAATTTAAAGGCGGAGTTCGCGGGGTAACGTTTACGGTCGGAATTTCAATAGGGTTGGATGGATTAGGTTGTGACGTCGCGCCAGCCGTAGCAGAAGAAGACGTAGCTGCCGGGATTGTTGATTTGCTGCAACTACGACTGATCACCGAAGCGACTATGCCAATCATGATTACTCCCATAACATAGGGAGCAGCTACAATGATCCTGTTTTTTACGCTGTTACTAATAAGACTGGGTGGGCTTTCCTGGGCCTTGGGATTTGGTGACTGGGGATTCGGAGTCTGGTCCAGCCGCGGTGCCCCATCGGACGCTTTATCAGCTGCTTTTGGGGAGTTATCCGGGACGGCCTCTTCGGAAGGTATTGTCCCCAATTTTCTAGGATCAAGAACTGGCATATTGGAACTTTATATACAAAAATTGGACGTAATTATAGTGCTACTTAACTTTTTGTCAATATTGTTGTAGAGTTCACAAAAGCCCCCTTAAGGTGAGGTGTTGAGTTTTAGGATGGCATTACTTTGTCTTCCCTCCAGTGTGAGGCCTTAATTGCGCATATTTCTCTCTGGCCACATGGAAAACAGGAGGAATCACTGAAATGAAAATAATGGCCAGGACAACATAGAAAAGGTTATTTTCAATCCCAGGGAATACTTTGGAAAGATAAAATCCGGCCAGTGTCATGATAACTGTCCAAAGCAGGCCACCGATGATATTAAAAATAATAAAAGTAGGGTAATTCATCTTTCCAACACCGGCAACAATAGGGGCGAAAGTTCTTACGATGGGAATAAAACGCGCCAAAATAATGGTGGTGCGTCCATATTTCTTATAAAAACTCTCGGCACGCCTGATGTATTCCTGCTTAAAAAAAAGTGAATTTTGCTTATGGAAAATTTTGGATCCTACTTTTGCCCCAAACCAATAACCAACGTTATCACCTAAAATCGCACAAACTGCCATGCCTGCCAAAAGAAAATAAAGGTTAAAAAAGTTCTGTGAGGCAAGGAATCCTGCTGTAAAAAGAAGGCTGTCCCCTGGCAGAAAAAAACCGAAGAACAGTCCTGATTCAGCAAATACAATCGAGAAAATACCAATATAACCGATTGATTTAATTAAATGGATCAGATTGTCTCCTTCAAAAAGTTCGAACATTGGCAAAAATTATTTGGCCGAATGATACCATTAATAAAGCGCCAAGTGGAGATAGATTTGATGTGAAGATTAAAATTGGCTAATATGTTGCCTGCCTGCGGGCGATATAATAAATCCGTGGGCGGTGTGGCGGCATATTCAAAAGGGCATTTAGCTCAGCTGGTTAGAGCGCACGATTCACATTCGTGAGGTCACAGGTTCGATTCCTGTAATGCCCACCAAAATGCCCACTTCAAATAAACTTTTCCGTGGATACTTCACAACCAACGAGCGTGCGGTATTTAAAACTTCATGGCTAAAACTGCAGAACAAGCCTGTGATGTTTGGGCGGTGGTCTGCCCATTTGAGTCATCCATGTCGGAATATGAACCTGTTTCGTCTTCATCGCTCTGCCCGCTACTTTCATTATGGTACGCGGAGACCCTTCGCTGAAAGCCTTTTAATGAAGCGGCAAAGGCTTCTTCGTCGAACATCTGGTCTGAATCTGGATTGTAGTTCATAAAAAATGTTAAGATAGTTTTAAAGACTTTATTTTAACATTTATTTTATATTTGTCAATATTTGATGTATAATTATATCCAGTTTAATAAAAGATATTTATGGCTTTAAATGAACAACCTGTTTTATCTCCAAATCCATCGTTACCGCCTGACCTAAATAACCCTGGCGTGAATGCGGCGGTACGGGGCGTTTCGGCTGTGATAACTTTTTTTACTACGATTACTG
>JAGOLJ010000026.1 GCA_017994125.1 Candidatus Altimarinota bacterium | reverse complement strand
TGGTATAGCCAAGGACAAGGCGTGAAAACGGCAGTGTACGGATAATGAAGAACCAGGTGATGATTATCATCAGCCAGGCGGCATTAAGAATCACGACCTGGCTCAGTTCTTTGGCTAGGCGGGGTGTGTTTTTAAGTGAATACATGCGGTTCCAGCCGTAGATGATGATGAGGCCGGTAACGGCATAGAGCGCGAAGACCAAAAAGTCCTGAAGTGGAGGGAAAATGGTAGTGTCGGCCGGAATATAGATTCCGGGGATCAGATCGGTGCGGCTTCTGATAAGATAGGCCAGGTAAAATGAGAGAATGCCAAAGCCGAAGTCCAGAGGTATTTTAATCAGTCCCAAGAAAATTTTTGATGGTTTCACGGATTAAGTTCGGTAATTACTATTTTGCTTCGTGAGTGGCCCCACAGACTATAAGCCGGGTTTTGTCCCCGCTTTCCTGTTGCCAGGGGCAGGGGATGACCATCTATCTAGGCCGTGCCGTTGCCGGCAGGCTCATGCGGCGGGCGAGAACGGGCTTAATGGACAAAGCTTGTTCCGTTTCGCCATCCCGCCTTGCACCAGATGGGGTTTACCACGTTTTCCCGTCGCCGGGAAACGATCCGCTGGACGGACCTTTTCACCTTTCAGTTACATAGCTGCGAATGCAGGTGCAACCTAGTATAGTCTCTGTGGTACTTTCCGTACCCTTTCCCTTGGTTATAGGAAGGGCCGTTCCCGTTAGGAACCATCCTGATCCTTTGGTGCCCGGACTTTCCTCTGTGCGGTGGACCTTTGAAAATTTGCTTCTTGCTTTGTCAGAAAATGAATTTTATTGCTCACGTATTTATCAATATACGCTGCGCATAAAATCCATTTTTTTCGCGCAATAAACAAATTTTGAAAGGTCATGTTTTGGGGCGTTGTGATTTTTAGCTCCAAAGGTCCGCAAAGCGGTCATCCGTCTGTAGGGCAAGCTCTATTTTACCTGTTTGGAAAGATTATGCAATAGTTTAAAAATGTTGCATAATAACAGTTTGTGCGGTTTTAAAATGAGATTTGGATAGGAGGATAAAGTGATCTGGATTTATCCCACGTGTTTTTCTCTGAATCTCTTGAACTCTTTTTGGAAGAACCTGACGGCGTTTAAGCATTCACGGGCTTTTTCGTTGTCGGGTTCGATTTCGAGGACTTTTTTGAAGAGTACGGATGAGCGTTCGAAGTTTTTGTCGTTGAGGTGGCAGACGCCCAAGTCGCTTAGGATGAGTGGGTCGCTTGGGGCGAGGGCAAGAGCTCTTTCCAGCAGGATAACACCGCGTTTGCGTTGGCCGTCATGGAAGATTGACCAGCCCAGACAGCGCAGAATTTCGGGATGGTTGGCTTCCAGTTCATCGGCTTTTTCCAGGTAGTTGATGGATTTTTTCCAGTCACCGATGGCTGAGTAGACAAAGCCGAGCAGGTAGTTGGCATTGGCTGAATGAGGATCCAGCTTTATTGCTCTTTCCAGCGCTTTTTTAGCTTTTTCGTACTGGCGCAAACTTAAATAGTTGTCACCGATTTCTTCGTAGGCTTCGGTGCAATTTAGATCTTCTGCCAGTGCTTTTTCGCAAATCTTGATTGCGTCCAGATGTTCCCCTTTCAGTTTTTTCTTGTCGGCTTCTTTGATAAGAAGGTCGAGTTCTTTGTTTTTCTGCATTTTGAGTTTTTGTTTTGGAGGAAAGATGTGACAGTCTGATTTTGGACTGCTACATCTCAAGATGTAATCAAGATATTCTAGCGGAAAATCTACTTTAAATCAAGGGTGCGAAGGTAGGCTTTTAGTTTTGGTCCCAGGTCGGGGCGTTTGAGGGCAAAATCTACGGTGGCTTCGATCAGTCCCAGCTTGTGTCCGGTATCGTAGCGTTTGCCCTGCATTTCGCAGGCGTAGATTTTCTGTGTGGGAAGAAGTTCGTTGAATCCGTCGATTAGCCTGATTTCACCACCAACGCCTGGTTTGGCTTTTTCCAGCGCTTTAAGTGCTTCCGGGGTGCAGATGTATTTACCGATTACTCCCAGGTTGGAGGGGGCGACTTCGGGCTTTGGTTTTTCCACCATGGATTCAACTTCGTGGATCAGTCCATTTGATGATTTTGGTTTGATGATGCCATAACTCCCAGAATCCTTGATGTCTATTTTTTCTACGGCAATAACGCTGGTGCCGGTCTGTTCGTAAACGTTCATCAATTGTTTTAAGCCCGGGACTTGATGATCAATAATATCGTCACCAAACAGTACGGCAAAAGGCTCATCGTCTAAGAGTTCCTTGGCGCAGAGGATGGCATGGCCGTCGCCTAGAGGCATTGGTTGGCGAACGTAGGCTATTTTGGCCAGCTGGGAAATTTTTTGTACTTCAGCCAGGAGGTCATGTTTTCCTTTTTCGACCAGGGTGTGTTCAAGTTCAAAGCTGTGATCGAAATGGTCTTCAATGGAGCGTTTCCCGCGGCCGGTTACAATGATGATCTGTTCAATTCCCGATGCGACAGCTTCTTCAACCAGATATTGGATAACAGGCTTATCAACAATCGGCAACATTTCTTTGGGCTGTGATTTGGTGGCGGGAAGGAAGCGCGTACCGAAGCCTGCGGCGGGAAGGACTGCTTTGGTGATTTTTTTCATGGGAATGTTGTTATCATGTAGTCACATGGGGGTTTCGTACTATAATTTACTATAAATTTAAGGTATAATGAAGGGAAGGTTTTGGAAATAATTATGGATTACGAATTACGAATGAATAATGGAAAGTGTCGACAATTGGGGAGTGAATTAGCGGAGTTAAAGGGACTGCGCGATGATTTTGCACGGGAGTTTGAAGTGAGGAAGGCGAGTGGGGATTTAAACGGGCAAAGGGTGGTAGATTTAAAGAATAGGATTAATGCCTTGTTGAAGGGAGATACGGAGTTGGCAAGGATGAGAGGAACTGTGGTGCCACCGGAAATGGAGCATTTAAAATTAAAAGAACAATATGAATCACAGGTTGCGGTGGCTTGGAGGAGTGGATTGTTTGGGGAAGGTGTGCACGGGCAGGTGGAAGCGGGGAAGCGTAGGTTGCCTGTAATTGAGCGCAATGGTCAAAAATATCCCATGCCCACATGGAAAGAAGTGCAAAAGATTCTGCGTAAGCCTGAAAATCGTGAAATCATCAAAGAAAAAAGCGCGCAGGGATTTACTCAAATGCTGATTGTACCGTTTGGGTATGATCTGAAAACGATGGCTCAAAAATTTAAAGCAAAGGTGCGGGAACTTGATCAGGAGGGCATAAATATGGATGGCAGCAACAACCCGGGAAAAGGAGTTTTTAGTGCAAGTGGATAAAAGGTTATATTTAGGAGAGATAACAGTGATTATCCGGTCTATATAAGAGATGGATGGAGTGAAGAAAATTTGGTTTATTTCCCAAAGGAGTATGATGAGCAACAAAAACATGGTGGTTTATCGAAGGAAAAAGTCATAAGTTTAAATGGGGCTTGGCAGATTTGTTTTGTGGAAGATCTTGAAAAGTGTGCGGAGATACCACTCGTTGCTGATGATGTGAAAGATGTTGTTGGGGGGAGAAAAAGGATGGATAGAACTGGGAGCTTTTTAATTGAAAAGAATTTTATGACGCCCCAAATTGTGGAATTAAAAAAAGCGTTAGATGATAAACAAAAGCTGAAGAATCCGTCAGCTTACAGATATGAAACTGGTTTAATTCCTGAAAAACACTTATGGATGCAGTTAACCTCTTTGTTGGCTAAAGAAAAACCAGTTTTGATGAATTATGATTTTGATGAATTAAGGGGAGTGTATTTGACAGGATGTTTTAACATTAATCCACCGCTTATACCGGTCGCTGATTATTCTCGAATAAATGGATATATAACGTTGGGAGGCCGTGGCTCCAGGGGACGTGATGACAAGGTGGGCGTTAGAACCTCAGTGGATATGATAAAATAAATCCTTTGTATGGGGTTCTATTTACTCCGCTTTAATCCTTACCACTTTGGTTTTGGTCTTTTCGGTTTTGGGTATGGTGATTTTGAGGACGGCGTCTTTGAAGCTGGCATTGATGCGGCTGGTGTCGACGGCGGCGGGGAGGACGATAGAACGGCTGAAATCTCCCCAGAAACATTCCTGGGTGAAGTAGTCTTCTTCGGGGATGTCGAAGTCCAGGTAGCGTTTGCCTTTGATGCTTAAGACGTCTTCGGTGACAGCGACATTGATGTCGGAGAGTTTGACTCCGGCGATGGGTGCGACGACAACGATGTCGGATGGGGTTTGGTAGATGTCCAGAGCCAGCTGGCCTTCGGTTTCGGTATCGCTTTGTTCCTGCATTTTAGCGGGGATGGAACTGGCTTTGGCGTTTTCTGTTTTTTGTTCGGAGCTGATGGCTTTTTTATGCATGATTGATTTTGGCTCCATGTTTGTTTAATTACGGATTACAAATTGTGTATGAATTGAGAGGGGGAGCTTTATTTTTCGTTGTTTTCGTCTTCCTCAACGGCGATAAGCCGGTTGTTCTTGAGAGTTTTTGGTTCTTTTGGTGATTTTTCGGACTTTTCGGAAGCGAAAAATTTAAGAAAGTCTTTGCGGTTGAGTGTTTCTTTTTCGATCAGCTTTTGGGCTATTTGTTCAATTTTCGGACGGTTTTCGATGATCAGTTTTTTGGTTCTGGCGTAGCCTGTATCGATAATGTTTTTTACTTCGTGGTCAATTTGGGAAGCGACTTCTTCGGAATAGTTGCGTACGTGTCCAAAGTCGCGGCCAAGGAAGACTTCACGATTATGTTCGCCATAAATGATTGGTCCAAGTTTGCTCATTCCATATTCAGTGACCATGCGGCGGGCGATGTCGGTTGCGCGTTCCAGGTCGTTGCTGGCACCTGTGGTTATTTCGTTAAAGAAAGTCTGTTCTGAAACGTATCCACCCAGAAGTGAACAGATTTCATCTTCGAATTTGCTTTTTGGATAAAGGTGTTTGTCTTCTTCTGGCAGGAACCAGGTTATGCCAAGCGCCATGCCGCGGGAGACAATGGAAATTTTGTGAACCGGCTCGCAATTAGGCAAAAGATGTCCAACTACGGCGTGGCCGGTTTCATGGAAGGCGGTAATTTCTTTTTCTTTTTTGCTTAGGACACGTGATTTTCTTTCAGGTCCCATCATTACTTTTTCAATTGATTTTTCCAGGTCTTCCATCAGGACCATTTTCTTATCATGGCGGGCGGCCAGGATGGCAGCTTCGTTCATCAGGTTTTCAAGATCAGCGCCGGTGAATCCGGGGGTGTGCTGGGCAATTTTTTTAAGGTCGACGTCTTTGGCAAAGGTCTTGCCGCGGGAATGTACTTTCAGGATTTCTTCACGATCGGCGATGTCGGGAATATCTACAACAATACGCCGGTCGAAACGTCCTGGACGAAGCAGTGCCGGATCAAGTACGTCCGGACGATTGGTTGCGGCCATGACGATGATATTGGTTTCACGGTCAAAGCCGTCCATTTCGGTCAGGATCTGGTTGAGGGTCTGTTCGCGTTCGTCGTTGCCTCCGCCAAGTCCGGCGCCGCGCTGGCGGCCGACTGCGTCGATTTCATCAATGAACACAATGCAGGGGGAATTCCTTTTTGCCTTGCGGAAAAGATCGCGGACGCGGCTGGCGCCAACGCCGACGAACATTTCTACGAATTCGGAACCGGAGATGTTGAAGAAGGGGACATTGGCCTCACCGGCTACTGCGCGGGCAAGAAGTGTTTTACCTGTTCCAGGTGCGCCAACCAGGATTACGCCTTTGGGAATTTTGGCTCCCATGGCGGTATATTTTGACGGGTTCTTTAAAAAGTCGACGACTTCGATTAGTTCATCTTTGGCCTCTTTTGCTCCGGCGACGTCTTTAAAAGTGGTTTGCTGCTTATCTTTGTCGTACATGCGGGGGCGGCTTTTGCCAAAAGACATGGCCTGGTTCTGGCTGTTTTGGGCCTGCCGCATCATGAAAATAAAAAATCCGACTATTAACAGGAAAGGAAGAACGCTCATTAAAAGGTTTATCCAGAAGTCTTGTCCATCCGGTGGATCAACGGTTACTGTTATTTCTTTTCTGATGGTGTCAGGGACGCTTTTCAGCAGTTCATTTACGGTTTCACCGTTTTCTTTGTAAGTGTAGACTTTGGTGTCGTCCATGAGGGTAACAGTCAGTTTGTTGCCGCTGTTAACCTGTACTTTCTGGACTTCGCCGGCAGTTGCTTTTTGGACAAACTGGTCGAGGGAGATGCTCTTGATGTTGCCGGTCCCCGGACTGAACATGATGTAAAGTCCGCTGATGATGAGCGCAAAAATGATAAGGTAAATGAAGCTGTTCCGGTTTTTTTGTTCTGGCATTTTTAGTATTGGAGGCATGTATTTGGGATTTCAAAAAGTTATAGGCAAAAGCGTCAATATTGTATTGATTTCCGGTCTTTTTTACAAGGCGGGGAATCTTTTTTATAAGATGGCGATTATTCGCTTGCCGCCTTCTTTTTTTACTGTGATGAAATGGTTTTTGCCAAACTCTTTTTTAAGCCCGCATTGTTTTTTTGAAAGCATTTGCATAATTTGGGCCAGGTGCCGGCGATTGAAACCTTCGGGAGAACGGTTGGTTTTAAGAAAGAGATGGTTGAGGATATTTTTCTGTAAGATGGCGGGCTGTTTTAAGAATTCATCCAGCTGGAACCTGGCTGTGGCTATAAATTCTTTAACCTGCGTTAACAGGTACTGGTTGGTTTCTTTTAGAAGTTCAAGGTTTTCGAGGTAGGTTTTTTCAAAAGAAGGATTAATTTTTTTGATTTCCGGAACAATATTACTGCGGATTAAGTTGCGGGAAAATCTTGGATCAAAATTGCTCCGGTCGATCCGGAAGCGGATTTTTTCTTTTTTTAGGTGGTTAATGATTTCTGCTTTGGCGATATTCAGGAGTGGCCGCAGGATGCTGTTTTCTGGCGATGCTGTTTCCATGCCGGTAAGGCCGTTCAGGTAACTGCCGCGGATTAAATTAAAAAGGGATGTTTCAATATTGTCATTCAGATGATGCGCAGTAATAATCCAGGATGCTTTGTGTTTGGCGCGGATATTTTCCAGAAAGGCGTAGCGCAACCGTCTGGCGTTGTCTTCGAGATTTCCTTTTTTAGGAATATTGAGGTTTGTTGTTTCGAACGGCAGGTTATGGAATTTTGCCAGTTTTTTAACAAAGCTCTGGTCGCTGTCACTTTCTTTGCCGCGTAATTTATGGTTGGCGTGGGCTACAATGATTTTAAAGGGATGTTTTGCGGAAATTTCCAGGCACAGATTGAGCAGGTAGACAGAATCTGGTCCGCCGGATACAGCTATAACTACAGTATCTTTGGGTTTGATATTGCTGGTGATGACTTGTTCCGGGGTGGATGGCAGGGTTTTAGGCATGACGCCGTTTTGGTTGTGGTTGATTGACGTTCTGGATTTGCATGATCTTGATAATCTGATCGAGATTATCGTCTTCAGCAGTTATGTTGGCAATCTCTTTGCCGCATTTTTGACATTTGTGGATGATCTGGAAGCCTTTTGCGCCGGTTTGTGTAACTCCGGTTGGTACCATTAGACCATGACAATCACTTTGCCGGTCGCCTGGAGCAGCGAGGTCGACGTGCTTTGAATATAAGCAGAAACGGCAATGGTTGCGGCAGCTTTGGGGAGCTTTGGGGTTTTCTTTGCCACAGTGTTCGCAAGTGAAACTTTCGTTAATGTTGATCATTGTAAAAAACGCTGAAAAGTGGTATTATATTACGATATTTATTAATAAAAAACAAACATATGGTTCAGCAAAATATGATCCAGCAAAATCAACAACCGGTTTCTAAAATGGTGGATCCAAAACGCAGCAATTCACTGCTTTTAGTGTTGTCGGTGTTGATTCTGATTTTTGTAGTTGGTTTTTCAGTTTATTTAAATCTGCAAAAGAATGCCCTTATCGATGAGCAGGCCAGGATAAAAGATGATATTGGCAAGGTTAATGCCGATATTACAGAGTTGAAGTCGCAGAATATTGAAGGCGCGCAGTTAGCACAGGTATGGCTTGATGAGATTAAAGGGCAGGAAATCAGATGGTCGAAAGTGATTGAAGGGATAACCGATCTGATTCCTAAAGATGAAACATCGGGGAAACCTATTGTAAATGTACTTTCTTATACAGGAAGTTCTGACGGCAAAGTCAGTTTAAATATTGATTCTGGCGCACAGACTTTAAATACTTTTGAGAATGTGGCTAAGCTGATTTCTGCTTTTAACAGTAATAGCCTCTTCCATGATCCTATAGTCCCGTCGATTTCGAGAGGAGAAACTGATGAGGGAGATATAAAACTGAGTTTTGGAATGACTGTTAATTATCAGGAGGAACAGGAAAGTCTGGCCACTTTGACTGGGGGTGACGCCGGAGTTGCCGGGTCAACCCAGGTGACGGATACGAATTCTGCTTTACCTTCTACAGCGGTTGAGGGAGAAGGAGTTTCCCGTGGTGTTCAACGATAATTATTAAAAATAACCTTAAATAAATATGGAAAATACGATGCAAAGAAAGACGACTGACATGAAATCCATGATAGCTTTAGTGTTGTTTGTCGTTGTCTTGATCGGCGGTTTTTATTATACCTCTCCCTTGTGGGGGCAGGTGGACAGTCTGCAGAAAGGGCGTAACGACCTGATTAGCCAGCGCGATGATTTGCAGAAACAGCTTTCGGATCTGAAGAATCTGCAGCAAAGTTTAAATCTGCAGTCAGAGGTTAGCCGTGAAACAAACCTGAATGCAATTCCGGTCGGGTTTGATGAGGCGGCTTTAATCCGCGATATTAACCAGATTGGAGATCAAAGCAGAGTCACCATTAACAGTATTAATTTCGGTATCCCCACGGGAGTGAAGCAGGGTGAAATAGGTAAGGTTTCCGTTAATGCGAATCTTACCACGCAACAGTCTGATTTGCTGACTTTTCTGCGGGGTATTGAGGCTGATTCCAGAAAGATTCTTGTAAAAAACATTGCGGTTCAGATTGGTGCAACGGAGATCGGAAACAGGGTTAATTTCAATGTCAGTATGGAGACTTATTTCCAAGGTAAAAACCAATAATTATGGAAAAACAACAAACACAAAATGACAGGGTTAAACAGTTGATAAAGGCTATCGGGGCCAAGGGACAGAGGAAAAACGCAGAGGTGATTTATGGGGTTTATGACAGTTCCAGACAGTCTTTATCGACCAGAATTAATGACTGGTTTATTGACCACAGTAAAGTCCCGCTGGAGGAAAAAACTTATTTTTTCCATTTGCTGGCGGTGATGGTTGACGCGGGTATTCCGGTGATTCAGGCGTTGAAGATTTTAGCTGCACGTACTCAAAACGAACATTTTAGAAGAGTTTTAAATACAGTCGTTTTTACAGTTATACAGGGTAAAAAGCTGTCAGAAGCGATGGCTCGCTTTCCGGATGTTTTCGGTGATATGGAAGTGGGAGTGGTTAGAGCAGGTGAAGCTGCCGGTAATCTTGAAAAAATGTTGCTGCGTGTTTCTGAGCAGCTGGAGAAAACCCATGAGTTGCAGATGAAAATAACGACAGCTTCTATTTATCCTCTTGCCGTAATGATGGTGCTGCTTGTGGTTGCGGCTGGTATGCTGATGTTTGTGATACCAAGCCTGGTTTCCATTTTACGGGAAGGTGGGTTAAAGGACAGCGATTTCCCATTGGCTACCCAAATTCTGCTTGGGATAAGCAATTTTGTAGCTTATTACTGGTGGGCGGCAATTATTGGTGCGTTGCTGCTTTACATGGTGTTAAAAGTTTATATCGGTTCTGATACCGGTAGATTGAGGTGGGATTTGTTTAAGTTGAAAATGCCGGTGGTGGGAACTCTTTTAAGAAGAATGTATGTGTTGCGTTTTGTAAGTACGCTGGGAATTTTAATGGAAGCCGGATTGCCGGTGGTTAATGCCCTGACGATCATAGCAACATCATTACGGAGCGAAATTTACAGATTGAAGGTTTGGGAGCTGATATCTGAAGTTCAGCAGGGACAGAAAATTTCTGCTGGATTGGCCGATGCTCCATTCCTGTTTCCGGACACGGTTACCCAAATGCTTTCAGTGGCTGAACAATCTGCATCGATGGGTAGCATATCTCAAAAGATAGGCGTGCAGTATGACCGGGAAATTGATAACGCCCTGAAACGTCTGACCAGTCTTTTTGAGCCAATCATGATTGTGATGGTTGGTGTGTTTGTGGCGCTTTTGGCCCTGGCTATTCTTACGCCGGTCTTTAAGCTGACCCAGCTTGTAAGTAAATGAGATGCATAAAAAAGGTTTTACATTAATTGAATTATTGCTGGTTGTGGCAATCATTGGCATACTTTCGGTGATTGCTTTGACTTCGTTTAGCGGTATTACCAGAAGCATGAAGCTGGATATGGCGACGGATATGTTGGTTAGCGCCATTAAGCAGCAACAGGGCCTGGTAAAAAGCGGAAGGGTTGATGTGTCTGGGAGTGGCCAACCGGAAACTACAGTTTGCCGGGGAATCAGATTTTCGACTGGTGAGTTAAAAACGGTTAATTTGATTACTCTGGAATATTTTAAGATATCTCCGGATAAGCAACATGCGGACGTATGTGATTCGGTTTCTGCGGCAAGCCTGCAGGAGTTCACTGCTGCCTCGGATTTCAGAATTGATTCGATCATGGTGTATGGCGTTTCCAAGCAACAGGTTGATATTTTATTTAAACCGCCTTTTGCCAAAGCAGAGGTTAAATCAGAAGAAGGAGGAGTCAGTATTACCAGGCTTTCCAGCAATATTCTGACGCGTCAGGGGATAGAGACTCCCAAACTGACTTTTGTTAACAATGATAATATAAGAACGGTAGGGGATTTATCGAAGCAGGTTGTGATAGCCCTTTCCAGTCTTGCCGACAGTAATGAAAAACAGTATGTGATTTTTGATCCGCAGGGCGGTCTTGCTTATAAAACTAATTCCTTGAAGTGAACACCTGATGAGAAAATATAATAAAAAGAGGGGATTTACCCTGCCGGAGGTGCTGATATCACTTTCTGTACTGGCAATGGTGGTGGTTTCTGCAACGGAACTGGTTGTTTCCAATATCAGGACTAATTCCGACAATATGGATACAATTTTGGCTTATGGCCTGGCTCAGGAAGGGCTTGAGGCTGTGAGAAATATTCGTGATTCAAACTGGCTCCTTGGGGCAGACTATTCAAAAGGCGGTTTTGTTAATCGTAAGGCTGTCTGGGGAGCTTCGTTGCCGACTTCCGGGGCAGGTTATTATTTGATTGATTATGGTTTTCCTGAAGTGCCGGGATCGACTTATGGAATTGCAAATTCATCGGTTGCTCCTGAAGATGCTCCGTGGAAATTGATTGTAGCTCCTTCGGGTGTAAATGAAACGAACCTGCAGGATTTTGACCAGACAGCACTTTTAAAGGCGAAGCAAAATGGAAATGATGTCAGATATTTTACATCAGGGCAGGGGATGGGTGGGGCAATAACGCCTTTTTACAGGTTAATTAAAATTGAAAACATTTCCCATACCGTACCTGCAGATTCCGGTTTGGCGGCGGCGGGCAGGACAATTGACGGTAAAGAGTACCGTGTTACCAGTATTGTTGCCTGGAAACAGGGGCAGCTGGTTAGAAATGTTACTTTAACAACAGACCTGACCGACTGGAAAGAAGGGGCGATTTAGTAAATTTTGTATGATCAACTTTAGAAATAAAATTGGCCGGAGTGAAAAAATGAGATCCAAGAGATCGGGTTTTACCCTGATTGAATTGATGATAAGCATGTTTATTTTTGTGATTTTCCTGTCGGTCGTCACGAGTTCTTATGTTAGTATTGTTAGATCCCAGCGTCAGGAAAATGAAGTCCGTAAGATGTATGCGGAGGTGCGCACGTTCATCCAGGTAATTAACCAGGAGATTAAATTGAATGAAGTTGATTATGATTGTTATGCTGCTGATTTTGAAAACGCGGGTAACTGTCCGTTGGCTTCCGGATCGTTGAATACCGGTAAGACCAACCTGTTGTACCTTTCTAACAAGAATGGACTGGAAAAGACGATAATTACTTTTGATAGTGAAAATTCAACGGTTAAAATGAGGAAAATCTATTTGAATAATCGTTCCTGGGAGCCCCAGGAAGAACAGGTGTTGTTTTCTCCGGCGGTTAAAATTTCGAACCTGGATTTTTGGGTTTTCCCGAATGTTAATCCATATAGCAATGAATCATCAGTTTACTTAAATCCCAAGACCCAGTTTCAGCCGAAAGTGACGGTCTTTTTGAGTGCGGTAAATGGCAAGTCGACCTTGCCGGATTTCAGCATGGATTTTCAGACTACTATTTCTTCACGTGTTTATAACCGATGATAAAATCCGAAGTTAAAACAAGGCGTGGAAGTGCATTGATTGTAGTCCTTCTGGTGATGGGAGTTTTACTGATATTAACTGTTGGTTTGAGCAATCTGATTATCCGTGAAATAAGGCAGACGGGCAGTGTTGTTAATGAGGCCCAGGCTTATTATGCGGCTGAAGCAGGAATCGAAAACGCCCTTTTTGATTTGCAAAACAGTTTGCCCGGATATGAAGACCACTACAGAAACGGAGTGAGTTATGATAATTGGACTCTGGGAGCTTTTAGTGAGGCTTCCGTTCAGGATGGTTCGGAGGATTTCCGGTATCAGATAAGGAACAGGGGAGATAAATATCCCTATTTTGACGATGATAAGCCGGTGTTGATTAGCGCTGATATGGCTGTGCCAAAGGAGGCACTGTACAGTTCAGATGCTCCGTTGTCTTATAGAGAAAAGACCTATAATGTATTGCCTTTAAATGGGACTGTTACGGTTCCTTTGTTTGCCGATTGCGGAGAAGGGTCTGTGAATGATGTTAAGGATTTTCTGCTTGAATACTATGTTAATTTTGAACTTGATCCGGATATTGCTTCTAATCTCGGGCCAGCCTATGCCCAGATGATAGGGAAGCTGGAACATT
>JAGOLJ010000122.1 GCA_017994125.1 Candidatus Altimarinota bacterium | reverse complement strand
TTGTCACAGCCACAATTCTCATCTTTGAATCATATTCGGTTTGCAGATTTATATTTTCTTCATCCAGCCTCTGTTTTAATTCTTCCAGTCCCGATTTCTGAATCTCAATTTGCCGCTGGCTCACGATCTGCTCCAAATAAAGATCTTCCAGCTTTTGGAAAATTTCATGTCCGGTAGACTCCATGATATTAAAATATTTAATCTGCTGGAGCTGTTCACCAATCGGGACATCAGAAAGAAGCAGTTTAGTAATGCTGATTTCTTCATTGTCGGTCATCGTATCGGTTACCGAATTCTCCTGTTCATAAAGGGCATTAAGGTATTCGGCCAAAAGTAATTTCTGTTCTTCTATGGCAGCTTTTTTAATATCCAGTTCATCATATAGTTTAATAATCGCCGCCTCTTTTTCACCAATCTGTTTTGTAACATTTTCAATTAAAGCTTTAGAGATGGCGATTTGTTCATCCAGGTTTGCAAGCTGATTGGTCAGGCTGTCTACGCGGCCTTTCAGTTCACCCAGGCGAACTGTAGCTTTGTCTACCGTATCCGAAACCTGCTTGAATTCAGCATTGGATGAAGCGAGTTGTTCTTTCAGGCTTTTCAGGAAAAGAGCCCTTTTAATAGCTTTTTCTCTCGCATCCGCATCCTGCGCGCCGGCTGGTACATTCTGCTGGGTCTGGGCTGGAGCGCTTTCCTGCGCTATCAGGATTCCTGCATTAAAAAAGAAAGCCAGAATAAACGAAAACCCAACCAGCATGATTGTCTTGGAATAGTCGTTTTTTCTGTTAATAACAGTTTTTCCGGGCCCGATTTTGTTTCTCCAGAAGCTCAATTTTTTATCAGTTAATTAATCCCTTTATTATATCACAAAAAAAGGCTTGCAATAAGCCCATTTATTAATTAGAATCATCCTGCTTTAAGCGAGAAAACATTAAAACAACGAACTATGGCACATAAAAAAGCAGGTGGCTCAACCAGTAACGGACGAGATTCACAGGCCAAAAGACTTGGTATTAAAGTCTATGGCGGACAGGTTGTGCGCGCCGGAAACATCATTGTCAGACAGCGCGGTACCAAATACATGCCAGGCTTGAATGTAGGCATTGGAAAGGATCATACACTGTTTGCCCTGGCCGATGGCAAAGTGGCATTTCAGGAGAAACAGATGCGCAAATACGACGGAAGGGTCTTTAAAGAAATGCTGGTTAACGTTAAGTAAACCAAATGTCCGACCTGGAATCCTTCTCTGGGTTTGATGCCGGTGGCGAAGGCATGAACGCTGCCGCTTTTGAAAAATTCAAGGAACGTATGAAAGCCGCCGCGGCGCAGTTAAAAGCGCTGCAAGCAGGGGAGCAGAGGCAAAAAAAGACCGAAGACGAGCTGATCAAAATCCTCCTTAAATTCATACAAAGCGGTAAAAAGCGCGATATCCTGATGCTGGTTTTACGCCTGCTGGAGATGAATGTCCCGGCAGGTTTTATCGTAAGCCTTCTTTTGATCTCAAACCAGGACATCCAGCAGGAACTAAAAATAAATCTGCTTCCGTCCCCGGAAGTTCTGGCCCAGAAAGAGCATGAAATAAACGCTGAAAATACCCTTCTTCCCTCCGAATACATCAGCGACCAGTCCCTCCCCCTCAAAGTTAAAATAGCTGTTGATGCCTGGATTAAGGAAATATCCCGACGCGTCAGTGACAATCCGCATAAAATCCTTCAGACAGTTTTTGAACCCGATAAAACCGTAACACTGACCGCGGTCCAACTGGGCGCCTTCAGCCTCCGCGACTATCTTGAATCCGAAAACATTCCCCACGAATATACCAAGCTCAAAGAGTTTATTGACCTGGTGCTTGGCAAAATTCTCAATAACGCCGAAGAAGACCTGGCCAACCGTAAAACGCTGGAGGACAGAAAACGATAATACTTATAGTTTGATTTGAAATGGGGTGGCCTAAGGGGGTCGAACCCTCGACCTTCGGAGCCACAATCCGACGCTCTAACCAACTGAGCTAAGGCCACCACACTGCGGACTTACGTAAAACTGACTCACGTAAAATCAAATTCGCCAGATGATTTTAACAGAGCCTGCCTAAAAATCAAATTTTAAATATTCACAGAAGGCGGTTAAGGATGAAATAAACTTTTTTAATTAAATCCGCCCATAAACCAAAACACCGCCCGAACTTGCAGGTGGTGCTTATTGGCTTCTTGGTGTACCAACGCCCTAGAAAAGCCTTAGTATCCTAAGAAAAAAGGTGTTTAAACCTTACAATTGGAATATACTCCTTTTCCGTAAAATTGCAAGAGAAATTTTTCATACAGCAAGTGTTTCATTCGGCAACATTATACAGCAAGAAATCTGCTTAAATCGTAATCAAGCACGGTAACGTCATAATTAACCATTCTAAGGTTAAGCAGGTTCCCATTGCTGAACTCTTTCCCGCCAAAAACAAAGTACTTCATGTAATAGTATTTTCTGGTAAGTTTTGAGTTATTCTTAGCCATCTTTTTGAATTCATCGCCGTGCAGAACGTAATAGGCGTAAGTCTCGGCAAAATCTTCAAAAGGATCGCTCATGGCATAACCCGAAACAAAATCCTTTCGCTGCGCTTGCTCCTGCAGTTTGTTTTCGCTATCAAAACTTACCTTATAAAAAGGAAGGCTTAAATCATTCTTATAAACCGGATTTGGACCATCTTTGAAGCTGCTTTCACCTGCCGAAGTATCGCCCGAAAGCACACCCGTATCCATTATATGTCCCATTTCATGGACAAGTACGCTTACCAGCTCTTCATCACTCACATTAACACATCTAAGGTAAATGGTAGATCCTCCGCCAAGGCCTCTCCT
>JAGOLJ010000121.1 GCA_017994125.1 Candidatus Altimarinota bacterium | reverse complement strand
ATTAAGCCCTGCCGAACTATCCCAAATCCAATATCAGGAACAGCCAGCCAGCTTTTTTGAAGGATTAAGCCTAAATAGCACCTTCCCAAACACCTATTACCTTAATGAAGTTTATTATTTTGAAGGCAAATTTACAGGCAGCACCCCAAAACAGGTCTTTGCGTTCCTGGCGCCGGAAGGAGAAACCGATTCTGCCAAATACATAGATTATCTTGGCGAAATCAACGGAAACACTTTCAAAATTCCTGTCATTTTCCGAAAAAGCGGGAACTACCGGATGGGCATCATTCCGGGCGAATCAGGAGAAAGCAAAGTACTAAACATCCGGGTACTCGAAGGCTACCCTTCGGCCGGTAAAACAGCCAACACCAATACCGTATCCACTCCCCAGTTATCCTATCAAAATTTTAATTCAGTCGTTTCATGGCAGGCCAACAATAATACCCTTATCAAAGTAAATTTCATCCAGGGATCCCGTAACCAATATTTCCTTTTTAGACAAAACAGCAATAACTTCAAAATACCATACGCTGACCTTTCCGGGTTCCAAAACACCCAAACCCAGCTCTACATCCAGGCCGCGCAAAGATCAACTTCAAGCCCACTGCAACTTTCCACAGGATGGAGTATCAGCCCTGCCAAAACTTTTTCAGCAACAACTCACACCTATGCTGAAGTCGATACAAATTCCATAACAGTAACTTCATTTCCCGGGCTCAAAAGCAGCCCCCAAAAAATCACCTTCTCCGGAACAGCCAAAAAAGATATCGCCTCCGATGCTTACATCATCAAACCAAACGGACAGGTAGACAGCATAACATTACAATCATCCCTTCCTCTTAAAGATTTAACTGATGGTGGGACAGCTGTTTCCGCAGGCTCAACTTTCACTTTCAATTACACTCCCTCTTCAATTGGCACCTACTCGCTTGAAATAAATAACCTTTCAGGCCTGGCCGTAATCAACATCCCTGTCTATATCGGCAATGGTTACCCGCTAACACCGGACTATTTCGACCTGCACGAAAACGATCCGGTTCCTGATTCCTATAACCTCACTGACTACCGCACCCAACTGCTGAAATTAATCAATGATGACAGGGCAAAAGCACAGCTTTCCCAAGTCACACTCGACCTGCCATTAAACAGCCTTGCCCAAAATCACGCCCAGGACATGCTTACCAGGAACTTTTTTGGACATATCAATCCCGATGGCCAAACTCCGGATGACCGCCGTCTGGAAGCCAACATCCCCACCCCTGTTGGGGAAAACCTCGCTAACGCCCAGGACATCTACTTCACCCACTATGGGCTTATGCAAAGCGCTGTCCATCGAAAAAACATTTTGGATCCGCTCTGGACCAAAGTAGGCATTGGTATGGTAAAAAACACCGACGGCAACTTCCTCACCGTAGAAGAATTTTCATCCAACCCCCTAACTGAAATCGATCTCAACAACATCGAAAATAATCTTATTAACAGCTTAAACAACACCCGTTTATCCCGGGGAATTTCAACATTATCCAAAGATGTAACCCTAAGCGATATTGCCAACAACTGGAGTCAGATCATGGCCAATCAGCAGTTTTTCGGATTTACCGCTCCCAACGGACAGACACTCGCCGAACTCATAAACTCTATTAATACCCAACATTCTATTCAGGCTGTCATCCTGGAAGCCAGCCTGGAAGAACAGTTTACCAGCGAGATCAACACCAACAGCCAATCTCTTGAGCCGGAATGGACAAAAATCGGCATCGGCATTAAAACGGACAAAACTGGGGCTCTAAAAACCACCATCCTTTATACAGATTGACGCAATTAAAATCCTTAAATTTGGTTTGATTAAAAAGCGAAAAACAATAAAATATAAGGGCCTTTTTAGGCGAACCTAACCAAAACAGAATGGACTTCAAGACACGCCGCATCGGTAAGCGGGAGCATTCAAATACGCCACCGTACCTTAACAAAATCAAATCAAACCCCGAATTGAAAGCGCACCTTATCACCATCGGGGGCGGACTTTTGCTAATTCTTATACTCGTTTTCATTGGATTTCAGGTTATCCGCAGCCTGGATTTTTCATCAATCATCTTTTCCTTTGGCCAGAAACTTCAGACAGCCCCCAGCGGGAGGACTAACATCCTTCTGGCTGGAATAGGCGGCGAAGGTCATGATGGAGGCAATCTAACCGATACTGTTATGGTCGCCAGCCTTGACTACGATCAGAAACTTGTCCCAATGGTCTCAATTCCCCGCGATCTTTACGTAAAAACAAGTCAGACCGGAAAATCAAAACTTAACGAAGTTTTTTGGCTGGCTAAAAAACAGTACGGCAAACAACAGGGACTCTACGTCCTAAAAGAAGTTGCCAGTGAAATCCTGGGACAGGACATCCAATATTATGTAAAAGTAGATTTTGATGGTTTCGTTAAAATCGTCGACGCTCTTGGTGGTGTTGATGTAGACGTAGAAAAAGACATCTATGACGTTGAATATCCATTGGGTGAAACCATCAACTACACCACCTTCTCATTAAAAAAAGGACTCAGACATCTGGACGGAGCCACCGCCTTGAAATACGCACGCAGCCGCCATGGTAAAGGCAATGAGCGGGGAGATTTCGATCGTGCCCGCCGCCAGCAAATCCTGCTTAACGCCATCAAGGAAAAAGCTTTCAGCCTTAATATCCTCACTGACCCTGGTAAAATAAAGGCCATCTACGATTCTGTAAGTGAAAGTATTGATACCAACCTGACACTGGGCGAAATCATTGAAATGGCCAGAATAGCAAAAGATTTCAACAAAGATGCTATTTTCTCCACCGTCCTGAACGATGACCCGACAGAGTGCGG
>JAGOLJ010000001.1 GCA_017994125.1 Candidatus Altimarinota bacterium | reverse complement strand
TGTAAGTTTTTCCACCAAGTGCTGCATGAAGAACTTTTTGGCTTTTTCTGATTTTTTTGGTTCCATGGTCTCCAATTGAAAGTAAGGTGTTTTTAAATTGTGGGCTTGTTCTTACGGTTTCCATCTTTCTGCTGATAAGTTTTTTGAGTTTTTGGTCATTGCCATTGCATTCCTGCCATTCATCGGAGCTAATTCCAAGCAGATCGATAAGTTGCTGAGCGGATCTTTCATAGGACTGCTGGTTTAATCCTCCAAAACCTATAATGTCTGAAGAAAGCAGTAGTTTTGGTCCCTGTTCCCTGATGATGGCTCCGATTATGGCCCGGTTAGTTCCAATGATGCCATCACCTTCATCTTTTATGGAAAGTTCTAGTCTGGATGATAAAGTAGCACAGATTTGGCGGAGGCGTTCCTGGTCGAATTCAGTGTCTGTAATGGCTTTTTCGGCTTCCTGGATGAGGTTAACGTCATTATTGATCTGTTCTGAATAGTGCTCAAACCGAGCTGCCCGGAAATTTTTTAAGACGTCGACGATGTTGATAGTGAGATAATATTTTTCAAAAATTTTAATTTTTTGTTCAAAATCACGCCTTTCTTCTCCACTTAAATCGAGAAATTTTCTGCTGATTAGATAGGCGTTGAGGTTACGGTAGATATTAATCATTTCACTTTGCATCCGTATGTATCCAGTTTGGGGGTCTACGGAGAAGTATTTTTGCCAATCTGCCTTGATTTCGCCCTTTTCATCCACTATCTGGTTGGCAATTTCCTGGGAGGCTCTAATAATCTGAAAAATTATTTCTACGTCATCGTAATGGTTTATGGCGATTTTTTCAGAATTTCCATTTGCCCGTTTTAAGTCGTTAGCGCATTTATTGGCTGCACATTCAGCATTTCTGATTCCCCAGAAGGCTTCTTTACTGTCACGTGGGCAATTATCAAAGCCGATGGCGATTTTTACTCCGGTTCTTTCAGCAGAAATTTGGTCTCTTAGGTCTTCCAGAAAGTCGATATTTTCTTTGATTTTATCGATTTGTTCAGTAGCATATTTCTGCTTTAACTTGCTTAGGCGTCTTTCAATATGGGATAAGAGAATCTGGTCAGCATTACGCTGGATTTGCCGGATTTTCATCTCAAAGATCTGTTGTTCCAGCCCCGGATTGGTGAATCCGTTTTTAAGCAGAAAGCATCCTCCGCGGTAGTTAATGTTGAGGATAACAGCATTGTTTGCAGTGAGGATTTTAGCTATTTCCTGGTTTAGTTCGCTTACAAACTGGTCAGTTTGTTCCGGCCCCAGATAGATGCCATTTAATTGTTTTATGGTTGGATGGACAAGCATGTAAGAGCCAACTTTAAGTTCTTCTTCCTGGCGAAATGATTCGCTTTTTAGTAAAAGGAGCAGATTTATAAGTGGATCCTGCTTTTTTAGTTCAGCGATATCTGCCTGGATTATTTCTTTTACATGATCTGAAGGGACTTCATATTCCCCGCTTTCTGATTTGGAAAAAATGTCCGAGCTGTAGATATGTAAAAAGTGAAGAGTTCTGTCAAAAGCCATTCTCTTTTTCTCCATGGGTGGCAATACACTTCGCCGCCCGGCTCCAATTGTCTGGTTTTCCTGTTCCATTTCTATATGTACGCTTGTAATAATTAAAAAAGTGTAGAGTATTTTAATTAAAATTTAAAAGAAGTCAAGGGTCGTTGGCTTATTTAAAAGGAGTTTTTGAATTTGATGATTCCTGGCAGATAAAAATCTTTGGCTAGATGGGGTTTCCCTAAGCCATTATTGTGTCATATAAGGGTTGAATATCGCTATTTGAAGGTTAAACGTCGCTTTGTGAAGATATTTTTTCTTCGTCAGTAGTGACGTTGGTTTCGTCGACGTTTTTTGCTTTTTGATACCTGGAAGCGGTGGGGTTATAGATGTTGTAGAAAAGTTCAATTAGTTCACGGGTTGTAAGCTGTTCGGCTTTAAGTCCGCTATTTTCAAGTCCTATTTTGACAGTATTAACACGCTGGTTCAGCCCTTTTTTTAGTGCGTCGAATTCATCATGCCGGCGTTTGATGTTTTCATAGCTGTCGCGTGGAGTCATGTTTTGGAAGAATTTTTGCATGAAGTTTAGTTTTTCGGATCTATAGGGGTCGTATGGAACAACTACGTAGAACTCTTTTTCCATAATATCAGCATATTCGACAAGTTTTCCTATATACTCAACATATTCGAAGGTCTGTCTTTGTAAAAGAGGATTGGTCTGTTTTTCTCCTAATTTTTTTAGCTTATCCAGGTATTCGTCGATATCCAGCTTTTTGGACCGGACAACGATTTGAAGGGGGAATTCGATGGTGTTAAGGAATCCTTGATATGAATAGATGATGGCGTTTTGCTCGTCTTCGGATTTCAGGTTGAAATTTATACTGGAAACTTTGAGGATGGCCCTGAGTCCACCGTTTTTAAGGACAAGAGTATCGTCTCTGATTTCTGATATTTTAAGGTAGGTTTGTGTGCTGATTGCAGGTGATTGTTTGGTCTGAGCCTGCCTGACGGAATCAGTTGTCTGTGATGTGTCTGCCATAGTTTTTATTGTTATTTCGGCTTTGTATTTAAAATTTTGGTAAGTTCTTCGAGTCTTTTGTGTTTGTCCTCTACTTCGGCTGCTTTTTGTTCAGCTTTAATTACGGTTGTGGACTTGGCTTTTTCTGCTCCATAAGCGGATGGGAGGAATTCAGCGGAGGCCTGCAGCCAAGTTCTTTTGCGTGGAAGTAGAAAAAATTCCAGCCAAAGAAGTATCCATTTTTCGAAATTCAGATCGATTGGGCGGACAAAGGCAAAGGCTATGGTTATTACCGAGATAATGGCAACTGGTGGAAGCCAGGTAATCCAGATGTAATATTTAGCCAAAGAAACGTAAAGTCCGTAAGCTATGATTCCGCCGATGCCGCAAATGATCAGCTGGCGCAGGGTTAACGGCCCAACGATCTGATCTGCTCTTTGTACATTTTGTGGGACTTTGAATTGCATGCGGTTTGGGTTGCTTTTAATCTTTGTATTATAACAAAAATTGCCTTTAAATTCAATATTTGATAGTATCTGCGCCTGAAAAGAATGGATTTTTAAGAAAATGTTTTTTTTAGAATGAATGAAGTTAAATTTATCAGAAATTTTTGCATTATTGCCCATATTGATCATGGAAAGTCTACATTAGCTGACCGTTTTCTGGAAATAACCGATACGGTGTCTAAAAGGGAAATGAAGCATGGGCAGATGCTGGATATGATGGATCTTGAGCAGGAGAGAGGGATTACCATTAAACTCCAGCCGGTTCGTATGAATTATACTTACAAGGGGCAGAAGTATATCCTGAATCTGATTGATACTCCGGGGCATGCTGATTTTACCTATGAGGTTTCCAGAAGTCTGGAAGCCTGTGAAGGGGCAATCCTGATAGTGGATGCTACGCAGGGGATAGAGGCTCAAACGCTGGCAAACTGTTATATGGCGATTAACAGTGATCTGGTGTTGGTTCCTGTTTTAAACAAGATTGATCTACCCTCGGCTGATGTGGAAACCTGTGCAAAGGATATTGAAAATGTTTTGGGAATTCCAAAGGAAGAAATCATTGCCATTTCGGCTAAGGAAGGTACCAATGTGGAAAAAGTGCTTGAAGCGGTTATTGAAAGAATGCCGCCGCCGAAGAAAGAAGAAGAGGGAAGTGAAACAAAAGCTCTTATTTTTGATTCGGTTTATGATTCTTACCGCGGAGTTGTGTCTTATGTCAGAGTGGTGAGTGGGAGTTTAAAACGTGGCGATAAGATCTATCTTTTGCATAATAAAAGGGAGTTGGAGGTTTTGGAGGTTGGTTATTTTAAGCCCAAATTTGTAACAGCCGATATTCTTGAGACAGGGGGGGTTGGTTATGTGGTGTCTGGTTTGAAAAATGTAGCTGAAGCGCGTGTCGGTGACACTATCTGGAAACCGGGAACGAAAGGTTTTGATGTTAATGAGGCCGTTCCTTTAGCCGGTTATAAAGAAGTAAAACCTTATGTGTTTGCCAGTATTTTTTGTGTAGATGGTGATGATTTCCCACTTTTAAGAGATGCTTTGCAGCGTTTACAGTTGAGCGATTCAGCTCTTTCTTTTGAGCCTGAGCAGTCAGGGGCATTGGGGCATGGCTTCAGATGTGGCTTTTTAGGTCTTTTGCATCTGGATATTGTGCAGGAAAGGCTTGAAAGAGAATATAGCCTGAACCTGATCGTTACCGCTCCTTCGGTATCATATGTTGCCGTGAAGAAAACCGGAGAAGAGGAGTTTATTGCAAATCCATCAGATTTGCCTGATCCTGCATCAATTTTGGCGATTAAGGAGCCGTGGGTAGATGTTGAAGTTGTCACTCCAAAGGAATATGTGGGGGCGATTATGAAGATGACACTGGATAAGAGAGGCTTGAATAAGAGCATGCAGTATATTGATGAAAACAGAGTGCTTTTAAAGTACGAGGTCCCGTTGGCTTCAATAGTGTTGGATTATTTTGATAATCTGAAGAGTTTAAGTTCAGGTTACGCGTCCATGAATTATGAGTATCTGGAATATCGTGAGGGGAATCTGGTAAAACTGGATATACTGGTTGCTGGAACTAAAGTGGATGCCCTTTCTTCGATTGTTCACAAAGATGAGGCTTATTATATTGGATCAGCTTTAACTAAAAAATTGAAGGAGCTTATTCCAAGATCGCAGTTTGAGATTGTGATTCAGGCTGCTATTGGGAGTAAAGTAATTGCCAGGGAGAGTTTAAGCGCTTTAAGAAAGGATGTGACGGCTAAGCTATATGGTGGTGATCGTACTCGAAAGGACAAGCTTTTAAAGAAGCAAAAAGAGGGGAAAAAACGCATGAAAAAGGTAGGAAAGATCGATTTACCACAGGAAGCTTTTATGGCCATCCTTAAGAGGTAGTTGCGCAATATTATTTCCCTTCAGTCAAGTGGACTGGTAAAACTTTTGGCAGGGGTAGTGTTTTGCTGTATTGGATCTTCAAAAAAGAGCTGATTTGTGGTATTATATTGAGAATTATTTAAAAGAAATAATTTGAAGTTGCCACTGATTAACAAAAAGGCTCTTAAGAAAGTACTGTTCGGAGTTTATATATCTGTGATTTTTGTGATTGGGATATATTTGTTTTTTGGCGATCAGATTGCGTTTGTGATTAACAGCACAACGGGTGGGGAAGATAGATACAATCAGCTTCATGCTACAGCTACACCTATTTCGTTGGGGTTTGCCTATAAGCCGGAAAGTCTTGATCCTGTAAGATTTGACCCTGTTACGCGGAATTATTTAATTGATATTTATGAAGGGTTGGTGTTAACCGATCGGGATTTGAAAATTGTGCCAGGATTGGCTATTTCCTGGGGGCTGATTAATGCCAATAAATGGGAGTTTATTTTAAGGCCTGATGTTAAATTCCATGATGGATCACTTTTAACGCCCCGGGATGTTGTTAATTCGATTTTGCGGGCAAGAGATGACCAGAAATCCCAATTGAAAGATTTACTGGGTACGATTAAGGATTTAAAGATTGTGGATAAGAATCGGATTAGGATAACAACAAGAATCCCTGATCCATTGCTGTTAAATAAATTAGCTTTAACTTATATTTATCCGGAAAAGCTATCAGATTTTAGTAAACCTGTTGGTACGGGCCCTTACAGTTATGTGGTAAGTGATGATAAAAAATTGATTTTAAGGAGGTTTGAAGAGTATTGGGATGTGGGTAGAGGATTTCATAGCCAGATTATCTTAAATTACATTAAGGATAGGGAAGAGCGTTTGGATGCTTTGGAAAAAAATGAGTTACAGATTTTAACGGACCTTCCTCCGCTTGCAGCTGTAACTTCTGATAGCAAGTATGCGAGTAGTGAAGGGGTTGTTCCAATACAGAATCCAGATATTGAAATTAAGGCGATACCAAGCCTTGAAGTTAGCTTTATTGTGTTTAATGTTAATAATCCGATTTTTAGTGATAAAAATGCCAGGGAAGCGGTTTATAGGGCTCTTGATCCGCAGTTTTTTGTGGATTTAACTTATGGATTTGCCAGGCCGGTGAATCAGTTCGTAAGTAATGGTGTTTTTGGCTATAATCCTGCAATAAAGAGATTGGATTATGATATGGAGGAGGCCAAAGAACTGGTTAAGAGTTCCATCGATTTGACCTCTTTTGATGTAAAGACTGTGGTTTTTGATTATCCGGAAAGTATGGAGGCTGTGGGGCAATATGTGCAGCAGCAGTTAAGTGAATTAGGTATTAATGTTGAATTGAATCCATTGAAGAATGATAAATTGCAGGAAAAAATACAGTCGGGAAATTCAGAACTGTATTATCTTGGCTGGAAATCTGATTTGGGAGATGCTGGCGATTTTTTGGATTCAATTGCCCATACCAGAGCTTTGAGTAAGGGGTATGGCTTGTTTAATGGAGGTAATTATTCGAATGTTAAGGTTGATAAGCTGATTGAAAAAAGCAGACAGAATTTTGATGTAAAGAGTCGGCAGAAAGATTTGCAGGAGGCTATGAGGATTATTGCCGAAGAAGATATTATGGCAGTCCCGTTATATGAATCAGATACGATTTTTGCTTATCGGAAAAGTATAAAATTTGAGCCGAGGATTGACGGCTATTTACATGGTGACGAAATAGAATGATGAAATCATTAAAAATAAAATTGGTGATGACGATCAGCCTGCTGATAGTGGTGCTGTTTACACTTTCGACTTATCTTTTAATCAATGAAAAGAGCAAAGAACTTACTCAGGATATTTTTACCAATGCAAGGTCGTTTGCCGAATTGACCTCGTTGAATGTTGTAAGTGATTATACTCTTTACTTAACGCAAAACAGCTTTGTTAACTTTAACAGAAATATTAAAGATACTTTTGCCAAGTTCCAGGATTTAAGCGGAATTCAAATTGTAAGTTACGGCGGTGATATTTTGTATGATTCAAAAACTGAATCAGAAAAGCAATATTCCGGACCGGTCAGAAAGGTTCAAAATAGCGTTTTGCTGGAACAGCTAAAATCAAAAAATCCTTCCGTTTATACGCTTGATTCGGGCAGGGTTGTTTATTTGAAAAAAGATGATAATGGAGTGATGAGATATACGGATTTAAATGAAAAAACAATTGCTCCTATAGCGCCGGATGAAAAGATTGCATACCTGGTGCAGCCCGCTGATAATGAACACTACGTTGTTTATGCGCTGTCCTATGTCAATCTGCAGGACAGAATAACCCAGTCGGCGATGAGAAGTGTGCTGCTGGCAATATTCAGTGTCGCTATAGCTGTGCTTCTGGCCTATGTTTATGCAAGTAACATTACAAAACCTCTTAAGGAGTTAACGCTGGGAGCGGGAGTTATTGCCAAAGGAGATTTCAAACACAGGGTGGAGATCAAAACTGATGATGAAATCGAGACCTTGGCAAATGCTTTTAACAGTATGGCTAAGGAATTGGAGATAAGCACTAAGGCTCTGGTTTATAAGGAACGTGTAGCAAAGGAATTGGAATTGGCAGCCAAGATTCAGAAAGAGCTCTTGCCGAAGATTATTCCACAGGTAGGTGGAATGGATATTGCCGCGGGTCTGTTGCCAGCTGAAGAAATTGGGGGAGACTGTTATGACTTTATTAAAACGGATCCCAATAATATGTTGATGTATCTTGGAGACGTAACGGGACATGGGGTGCCTTCTGGTATCGTTGTGTCGATTGCTAATGCTTTAATCTATAATTTTGCGGGACAAGCTAACATTAAGGATATTTTGATTTCTGTTAACAAAATATTAAAAGATAAAACGACATCTAACATGTTCATGACGCTGGTAATGATTCACTGGAATGCGATGGAGAATAAACTCAAATATGTAAGCGCAGGCCATGAACAGATGCTGCTTTATCATGCAGCTGATAAAAAAGTGACAATGTTACCATCGGGAGGTTTGGCACTTGGCATGTTCCCAAATATTGCCAATACCCTGAGGGAAAATGATGTGCCGATGGAAAAAGATGATGTCTTAGTGGCTTATAGTGATGGAATCCCGGAATGCTGGAAGAATGAGAAGGAAATGTACGGAATGGGAAGATTAAAGCGGGCAGTGAATGAATATAGCGATTTGCCTACGGCATTTTCAATCAGGAATGCTCTTTTGGCTGACGTAAAGGAATACGCAGCCGGATACAAACAAATGGACGATATTACTATTATGGTTTTAAAGAAAAAGTAGCTCCTTGCAGTGCCAGCTGTTTTCAGTTTATGCCCGGAACAGGGAAGTTCTTGCACATGCTTTTTACATCAGCCTTTATTCTTCTAAGGACTTTGCTGTCTTTATAATGTTCAATTGCTTCATTGATCCATGATGAAATTTGTACCATTTGTTCTTCGGCCATGCCGCGTGTGGTAATGGCTGGTGTTCCAATTCTAATGCCACTTGGGTCCATTGGGCTTCGTGGATCATCAGGGATCATGTTCTTATTGCAGGTTATTCCGGCCTTATCCAGGGCGATCTGGGCCTCTTTCCCAGAGAGTCCTTTGGGAGTTACATCGATCAGGAGGAGGTGATTGTCAGTTCCTCCAAACATTAGTTTGAATCCATAGTTTGAAAGTTCTTTCTCAAAAACTTTGGCATTTTTCTTGATTTGGCGGGCATAATCTTTAAAGGATGGTTCGAGTGCTTCTTTGAAGGCGACGGCTTTGGCGGCAATATTATTTTCATGAGGGCCACCCTGAAAACCCGGGAAAACGCTTTTGTCGATTTGTTTGGCAAGACCTTCCTTGCACATGATAATACCTCCTCTGGGGCCGCGGAGGGTTTTATGGGTGGTGGAGGTGACGATATCGAAAATTGGGACGGGATTATTCATTTCGCCAGCGGCAATCAGGCCGGCGATATGTGCTACATCGGCCATGGTTAGTGCGCCGACTTTGTCAGCGATCTGTTTGATGGCTTGATAGTCTATTTCGCGGCTGTAGGCACTATAGCCAACCAGAATTAGTTTGGGTTTGTGCTCGATGGCCATTGCTTCAAGGTTATGCAGGTCGATTTTGCCGCTGCCATCGGTTTTGTACCTGACAAAGTTAAAGATCTTGGACATGTGAGTAACCGGATGTCCGTGGGTTAAGTGCCCTCCGTGTGAAAGATCCATCCCCAAAATGGTGTCTCCCGGCTGGAGTATGGCGAAATAAGCGGCGATGTTGGCTGGGGCGCCGGAGAGCGGTTGCACGTTGGCGTGTTCTGCGCCAAAAAGCTGTTTCAGACGATCGATGGCTAATTGTTCAACTATATCAATATTTTCACATCCCCCGTAATATCTTTTACCCACGTATCCTTCAGAATACTTGTTGGTTAAGGCCGATCCGAGGGCTTCGAGTACGGCAGCGGAAACGTAGTTTTCGGATGGGATAAGTTCTAGTCCGTTGATCTGCCTTTTTTCTTCTTTGCGGATGGCTTTAAAAATGTCTGGATCGTACAGTTTTAGATGTTTCATTTTCATTTGGAGGTTGGTTTAATGGGTAATTTGGTTGGTACTGATAAAATGCTTTTATTGGTGACAATGATATCCATAGGGATGTCGTGTTTTTCACTGGGGATATTTTTTACTATCTGAAAGTCATAAGCAACTCCAATTTTAGGGCAGGTAACATCTTTTAACAGTCTGTCATAATATCCTTTGCCAAAGCCAATGCGGTGGCCGGACTGATCAAAAACTATGCCTGGAACGAGAATAAGATCGATTTCTGCTGACTTGGCTCTACAGCAGATTGTAGTTGGTTCCGGGATGCAGAATTTTCCTGGAGTAAGGTGTTTTATGTCTTTAACATAAAAGAGGGAAAGCTTGTTTTGTTTGAGCACTTTCGGAAAAATGAAACGTTTGTCTGCAGATTCCTTAATAAGGTCAATGAGATTTACTTCATTATGGATGGGATAATAAACCATGATATTCCGGGCACTTTTAAATTCATTCAAACTTTTTATGCGTCGGAGGATGGCTTCGTTTTTTCTTTGGTAAAACGACGGTTTTTGTTTTAACCGTTCCTGGAATTTTTTAAGCCTGAGCTCTGTCTTTGATGTTGTTGTGAAAGTTGGAAAGGTTTGAGATGTGGAATTGGTGCGCGGGAGAGGACTTGAACCTCCATACCCTTACGGGCGCTACCACCTCAAGGTAGTGCGTCTGCCATTTCGCCACCCGCGCTTACGCTGAAAAGCAGTCGAATTTTAAGTAAAGAAAAGTTTTTTTTCAAGTCATTATGTATAGATCTATACCGTAGATATGGAAAATGATGAATTTGCGCTAATTATTGCCTTGCCTAAGTGTTTTGTTTTTGATAGATTTTTTCCGACCCAATCACTTCGCCCTTTATGGTTTATTTAAGCCAGCTAATAGGGACTAAAATCGTTGACAGTAAACAGGAAATTGTTGGAAAAGTGAAAGATGTTGTTGCTGCCACCGGTGAAAAAAAATATCCGTATGTAATAGGGGTGGTTTTTAAAAACGGAAAGGAGTTGAATTTTATTCCTTATGAAACCATCGAAACGATGGGGCCATCTGGAATTACCCTGAACCGGTTTGACTGTTATACTGCCTGGGACGAAAATCCGGAACACCTGTTTTTAAACAGGGATGTGATGGATGAGCAAATTTTTGATGTTGAGGGAATCAGGGTTGTCCGGGTGAATGACTTGCAGCTGGCGAAGGTTGGCGAGTTTTTTAATCTGGTTGGAATAGATGTCAGTAACAAGGCGCTGGTTAGAAGACTGGGACTGGCCTTTTTACCGTTAATAAAGTTAATGCAGACCAGGGTTATTGATTGGCATAGCGTTAATTTTATTCAGGGAAGAGTCGGTAGCATAAAGTTAAATAAGCCTTTTAAGAAACTTGAAAAGTTGCATCCTGCCGATATTGCAAACCTGATTGAGAATTTGACTTTGCATCAAAGTACTAAAGTAGTTCAGTCTTTAAGAGATGAAAAGGCTGCAGCTGTTATCGCTGAGATGGAGCCTAAGTACAAGGATACGCTTCTTGAAAAGATTAATCCCAAAAATCTGGCAAGAATCATGGAGGAGTTGCCAACTGATGAAGCTGCCGATGTTTTGCAGGATTTGAGTGAACATAAAAGATTACAGGTGTTTAGGCGGCTTGGAGAAAGAAAAGCAAAGGTTATTAATAAACTGGCAAAATATAGAAGTGATGTGGCTGGAGGCTTGATGACTGCTGATTTTATGAATGTTCACCCTGACTCCAGGATTAATGATGCGATTGAAGAGATAAGGAAAAAATCAGAAGAATATAAATCGATTTATCATGTGTTTGTAATTAACGATAAGAAATTTCTGAAAGGAATAGTATCCATAAGGACTTTGCTGCTGGCGGACAAGCATCTGAAAGTGGAAGATGTTATGTCAAAGGTTTTTGTCACAGTTAAGCCGACTACCGATTATGAAGAACTTGCGGTGATTTTGACCAGATATAATTTGTTGTCAGTAGCTGTGGTGGATAAACAGGGAAGGATGAAGGGGATAGTGACGATTGATGATGTGATGCGCTTGTTAGTACCTCATGCTTAAGCTTTATGGAAGCAGTTGAAAAAAAAGTAAGTAGTTGGCACGCGTTAAAGCTGAAGTTATTGTTAATTCTCGGGATTATTGGTCCCGGAATAATAACCGGAACAGCTGATAACGATGCCGGTGGAATAACCACGTATTCTGTGGTGGGATCCGGATTTGGTTTTAAGATGCTGTGGATCCTGTTTATAATAGCTTTTATTTTGGGGATAACGCAGGAAATGGGAGCTAGACTGGGGTTAGTTACGGGAAGAGGACTGGCGGCATTAATGAGGGAGAATTTTAGTTTGAAAGTAACGACTTTTGTGGTTTTGGTAACATTTTTGGCTAATTGGGCGAATATTGTGGCTGATTTTGCCGGTATTGCATCAGTTGCGGATATTTATGGAGTCCCGCGTTTTCTTGCTGTGCCAATCGCGGCCGTGTTGATATGGCTGATTGTGAGGCTTGGATCTTTTAAGATTGTCCAAAAGGTCTTTTTAACCTCATCTATTTTGTTTTTTTCCTACGTAATTGCTGGAATAATGGCTAAGCCTGATTGGGGTGGTGCATTAAAGGGTTTGGCATCGCCACAGATTGAATGGTCAACCGGATTCTTTTATACAGCTGTGGCTATGATTGGTACAACTGTGACTGCCTGGGGACAGTTTTTTGTGCAATCTTATTATGTGGATAAGGGCGTGGCAGCTGAGCATCTGAGGTATTCAAGGTTCGATATTTTTGCGGGATCTTTGTGGACGATTATTGTGGCATTTTTCATTGTGGTCGCGACTTCCAGTACGCTGTATGTTGCCCACATCAACATACAGGATGCTGGGCAGGCGGCGATGGCGCTGGAACCTTTTGCAGGAGCTTTTGCGAAACATCTTTTTGCATGGGGGTTACTCAATGCATCTCTTCTTGGTCTGGCGGTGGTAGCAATGACCTCTTCCTATATGATTACAGAAGCTTTTGGCTGGGAAGGAAGAGTAGATCTTAAAAAAGAATCTCCGTCATTTTACAGGATCTTTGCAATCGGGGTCTTTTCGTCAGCGGTGGCAATTTTAATTCCGGGGCTTCCACTGGTTACGATTATAGTTGGATCCCAAATGTTAAATACTTTTGTTTTACCAATGCTTTTTGTGGCAATTCTGAAATTGCTGAATAATGAGAAGTTAATGGGATCATTTAAAAACTCTTTCTGGCTTAATGTGGTTTCATGGGTATCAGTGGTGTTTCTGGTTTTGATGTCAATGATGCTCTTGTTAATGACGGTATTTAATTTTGGTGCATAAAATCTTGAAAGTGCCATAAAGCTGTGATAGTTTTTCTCCGCTTTGGAATATGGACGTTTAGCTCAGTTGGTTAGAGCGTCTCGTTTACACCGAGAAGGTCGGGGGTTCGAATCCCTCAACGTCCACCATTTTATTGACTCCCATAATTATGATTTTATCAGATCGAGACATAAAAGAGAGGATTAACAGGGGAGATATTGTGGTTAGCGCTGAGGATGGAGTTAATCTTGAAAACATCGGCCCATCTTCAATGGATTTAAGGCTGGGTAAATATTTCAAGATTTATAACCATTCCCAGTTTGCAGTTTTGGATCCATCCAATGCTGAAAGTTTTAAAGATATTGCGAGGCTGGTAGAGGTAGAGGAGGGAAGGCCGTTTGTTGTTCAGCCCGGTGAGTTTGTTTTGGGGGTTACAATGGAGAAAATCAAGCTTGCTGATGATCTTGTGGCCAGGGTTGAGGGGAGAAGCTCTTTGGGGAGATTGGGGATTATAGTTCATTCGACTGCGGGGTTTGTTGATGCGGGCTTTGAGGGTACAATAACTCTGGAGATTACCAATATTAACCGGATGCCAGTAGCGCTTTATCCAGGTATGAGGATTTGTCAGCTGGCTTTTGAACAGATGTCTTCTGCTGCCGAAGTGCCTTATCATAAGAAGAAACATGCCAAATATCAGGGGCAGGTGTTTCCGGAAGAGAGCAGAATTTCCAAGGATCCAGAATTCTTAAAATAGAATAATTAATGCCAAAACAGAAGATTGTCATATTTTTGACGGTTTTAATTGATGTACTTGGGTTGGGACTGGTTGTCCCGATTATGCCTTTATATGTGGAAAAGTTTGGAGCATCACCATTCCTTATTGCTGCATTTTTTTCTGTTTATTCCTTATTCCAGTTTATTGCTTCACCTGTTTTGGGAGCTTTATCTGATAAATATGGAAGAAGGCCTGTTTTGATTATAAGTTTATTTGGAACGGCAATTGGATGGTTTATCTTTGCCCTGGCCAACAATATGATTTTATTGTTTATAGGAAGGATTCTGGATGGTATTACTGGCGGGAATATATCCACTGCTCAAAGCTATCTGGTTGATCTTTCCAAAACGCCAAAAGAACGGACGGAGAATCTTGGGCTTATTGGAATGGCTTTTGGAATTGGTTTTATTATGGGCCCCGCTATTGGTGGTGTTTTAAGCCACTTTGGAATTACGGTTCCTTTTCTGGTTGCCGGGATTTTGGCTCTTTTCAATACCATAGCAGCATATTTTGTTCTGCCGGAGACAAATTTGAACAAGGATCATAGCAGGAAAGTTTCATATAATCCGTTGAAACCAATTGTTAACGGCATGAAAAATGCCAGGTTGAGAGTCTTTTTAATTGCCTGGTTGATGTTCTCGATGGCTATCACAGTCCAACAGTCAGTGTTTACGCTTTTTATAAACCGGCAATTTGGATTTAATGAGACGGTGGCCGGTTATTTGATGACGCTTGTTGGTGTTATCGTACTGATTAATCAGGGTTTTTTGTTGAGAAGAGTTTGGTTAAAGCGCTTTGCAGAGCCGTTTTTGGAGCTAGCTTCGATGGCGGTGATGGTAGTTAGTTTTATTGGTTTTTCGATTGGTATCTTATGGGTTTTTATAACGTTTTTGATCCTTTTTGCCTTTTCCCATTCTGTGCTGCGGGTTGTTACAAACAGCCAGATTGTCGGTATGGCTGAAGAAAATAAAAAGGGGGAAGTTATCGGGTTAACACAAGGGTTGATGTCACTGGCTTCGATTATAATGCCACTGATTGGCGGCTTTTTATTTGAAATCAATATTCATGCGCCCTGGATTTTAGCGGCGGCGATCATGTTGATGACGTTTATTATGGTTTTAATAGAGCGGAGACTGGTAAGTCGCGCTAAACTTTCCACAGAAATCCCGCCGACAGTATAGTTTTTACTTTATTGTAGGCGGTTTTTTGGTAAAATAGGGCAGAAATATTATTATTTTTAATTTATTGATATGTTTAAGGCCGTTGATCCCAGGCAGTCGTTTCCGAAAATGGAAAATGAAATTTTGAAATACTGGGAAGATAACAGGATTTTTGAAAAATCTGTAAAAAACAGGGAAGGTAAAAAGAAGTATGTATTTTTTGATGGTCCTCCCTTTGCCAACGGACTTCCGCACTACGGACATATCCTGGCTAATTCAATTAAGGATGCGATAACAAGGTATTTTACAATGAAGGGTTTTTATGTGCCTCGTGTAAACGGTTGGGATTGTCATGGGCTTCCTGTGGAATATGAAATTGAAAAAGAGCTTGGAATAAGCGGTAAAAAACAGATTGAAGAAATGGGGGTGGAAGAGTTTAACCGTAGGTGCCGGGAAAGTGTGTTTAGATATACGAAAGAGTGGGAGGTGTTGCTGAAGAGGCTGGCGAGATGGGTCGATTTTGAGCATAGTTATGCAACTTTGGATAACAACTACATGGAATCGATATGGTGGGTCTTTAGCCAAATCTGGAAAAAGGGAATGATTTATCAGGGGTATAAAAGTATGCATATATGTCCACGTTGTGAAACTCCGTTATCCAATTTTGAAGTCAGCCAGGGATATAAAGATGTTACTGACCTTTCGGTGACCTGTAAGTTCAAGCTGGACGGGGAAGATACTTTTGTCTTGGCCTGGACTACAACTCCATGGACTTTGCCGGGGAATATTGCTCTTTGCATGGGTCCTAAGATTAAGTATGTGAAAGTCGGGGTGAAATATGAAGATGGGAAGGAAGAAGTTTATATTGTGGCTAAAGACAGAGTTGAAGCAGTGTTTGGGGGGTTAAATTATAATGTTCTTGAGGAAGTTTCGGCAAAAAAAATGGAAGGTAAAAAATATGTTCCGCTGTTTGATTTTTATCCTGATTTAAAGGAAAAGGGTGGATACCAGATTGTTCTGGATAGCTACGTTTCTACGGAAGAAGGGACGGGTATAGTACATATTGCCCCCATGTTTGGTGAGGAAGATTATGCTGTTGCCCAAAGATACAAACTTCCCCTGATTCAACATGTTTCAATGGATGGTACTTTCAAGCCTGAAGTTAAAGGATTTGAAGGTAAGTTTGTAAAAGGACAGGATAGAAACATTGTGGATGATCTGACGGTCAGAGGGCTTTGTTTTAAGCAAGAGAATATCAGGCATAGTTATCCTCACTGCTGGAGATGTGATACGCCGCTTCTAAATTATTCGACACGTTCATTGTTTGTAAAAGTCACGGATTTAAAGCCGCGTCTTTTGAAGAATAACAAAAAAATACACTGGCAGCCTGAACATATTAAGGAGGGTCGTTTTGGCAGGTGGCTTGAAGGAGCCCGTGACTGGGCAATTTCCAGAAACAGGTACTGGGGATGTCCAATACCGATCTGGCAGGATGAGGATGGTAATATGGAATGTATAGAATCTATTGAAGAGCTTAAGGAAAAAACGGGTGGCAAATTGCCAATGCGCAATGGTGAGCTGGATTTGCATCGTCCCTATATTGATGAAATTACTTATAAAGGGGCAAATGGAAAAGTGATGAGGAGGATTCCTGATGTGCTGGATTGCTGGTTTGAAAGCGGTTCGATGCCATATGCGCAGCTTCATTATCCTTATGAAAATAAGCAGGAATTTGAGGATAATTTCCCGGCAAACTTTATTGGAGAAGGTCTGGATCAGACTCGTGGCTGGTTTTATACGTTGCATGTATTGTCCAATATATTGTTTGATAAGCCGGCCTTTAAGAATGTGATTGTAAATGGTGTAATTCTGGCTGCGGACGGTGAGAAACTTTCAAAGCGCAAGAAAAATTTCCCTGATCCAAACGCTTTGTTTGAATCGAAAGGCGTAGATACAACCAGAATGTTCCTGTTTACCAGTCCAGCGGCTTTGGCTGATGATGTTAAGTTTTCTGAAAAGCATGTGGAGGAGCTGGTTAAGAAATTTACGCTGACACTCTGGAATACCTATAGTTTTTTTGTTACTTATGCCAATATTGACCAGTGGAAACCAGCCAAGTCGACCAAAGGATTTATGCCTTCACACAAACTGGATCAGTGGATACTTTCCGAGCTGAATCAGTTAATTGGGACAGTTACAGCGGAACTGGAAGAATACAATCTTATGAAAGCATCCAGACCGATCATTGACTTTGTCGACAATCTTTCCAACTGGTATATCCGAAGGAGCCGCCGCCGCTTCTGGAAATCAGAAAATGATAATGACAAAAACGACGCTTACCAGACTCTGTATATGGTGCTGGTTGAGTTATCCAAGCTATTGGCGCCTTTTATGCCCTATCTGGCTGATGAGATTTATACTAACTTAAAAGGAGAAGAATCTGTACATCTTGTGGACTGGCCCAAGGTGAGGGAAGAGTATATAAAGCAGGATTTGAATGATGAAAACAGACTTATAAGGCAGATTGTAACATTAGGTCATGCTGTTAGGGACAAGGCTAATATTAAAGTAAGGCAGCCATTGGCCCTGGTTCAAATAGGTTTGCCTGCCAATTCAAGTGTTGACGTGATGGCAAGCCAGGATGTGATTTGTGAAGAATTGAACGTAAAAGGGTTGGATATCCTGAAGGACGTAGGAGAGTATGTTAAACGGGTCGTCACTCCAAACGCAAAAGTAATAGGACCAAAGTATGGGGCGAAAGTTCAGGAAATAATCAGGTTGGCCAAGACTGGAGAGTTTGAAATAAAAGAGGATGGCTCTGTTAAGATTGGTGATGTGATTTTAAGCAATGATGAGGTGGAAGTGGGGTATGCAGGCAAAGAGGGGTACGATGTTGCCAGTGCAGATGGTTTATCAGTGATCCTGGATACAGTTATTACTGACGACCTGAAGGATGAAGGAATCGCAAGGGATATCATAAGGATGCTGCAGGATTTGAGAAAGGAAGCTGGATACAATGTAGATGACAGGATTTACATATTTATTGAGACCCAGGATGCAATTAGAAAGGCTGTGACTGTTCATGCCGATTATATTCTGAAGGAAACGCTGGCCATTGAATTGCAGGATCATGGACAGTTTGAATGGGATAAGGAAAAAATATTTGATCTGGAAGGAACAAAAGTAAAGGTTGCCGTAAGGCGATAAGGAAGGTAATTTATATGGCAGTTATATAAACCATCTTATGTTAAAAAAGATTGTTATTGGAATCATTATTAATGCCCTGGCGCTTTATGCGGTTACTTACTTTATGCCGGAAGTGGAATATACGGGTGGAGTAAAGTTTTTTGTTATAGCAGGGTTGATAATTGGTGTCTTGAATACGTTCATCAAACCCTTGATGAAGCTGCTTTCATTTCCATTGATGATTATGACGATCGGACTTTTTTCTTTTGTTATTAATGCGATTATTTTTTGGTTGACCGTGAAAATCGTAAATGTTATACATGTTTCCGAGGTAACGATGAATGTTAAGGGGGTATTTACATATTTGGTAGCGGCCCTTGTTTTCGGAATCGTTAACTGGATAATCCATATATTTATTAAGAATAAATAGCAAACTATGCATACGATCCTAAAAGTGATTGAAATGGTTGTATCAGTGTTACTGATAGTCGCAATTATGGTACAAAACAGGAGCAGTGGCCTTTCTTCTACGTTTGGGGGTGGAGCTCCTATTGCAACAAGCAAAAGGGGAGCTGAAAAGATTGTCTTTGTAGCAACAATTGTTCTAGCGGTTTTGTTTGTGTTGTTATCATTGGCTTCGTTGTTCGTAAAATAATTTTTTTAACTAATGGCCAAGTTCTGGAACGTCTTTAAACGGGTCCTAAAGGCTTATAGTATTGAAGAAAAGGTTTTTAGTATCGTTGTTATTCTTTTTGTCCTGGTGTTTGCGGTTCAGGGCATAGTGGAAGTTTTTAAGGATCCAACGGCTTTCCTTGATGACAAGGCGTATTTTACAGAGGCGTCCGTAAGCGAAAAACCTGCGATAATTAATCCTGTTTATTCCGATTTTTCGGATGTAGACAGGGATTTGAGTTCGCTGGTTTTTTCCGGTTTGACCAGATATGATCCGGTATTGAAGGTTGTTAAAAATGACATGGCGGATCTTACTATCCTTGAGGACAAAAAGACTTACCGTTTTAAGTTACGTGATAATCTTTATTGGCACGATGGAGAAAAGGTTACCTCTGATGATGTCTATTTTACTTTTCATGACGTAATTCAGAATGATGATTTTCAGAACCCGATCTTAAAGGCTAACTTCCTGGGGGTTAAAATTACAAAAGTTGATCAGAGTACAATTGATTTTGTGATTAAGTCCCCTAATTCTTTTTTTATAACGAATTTCAATGTGGGAATTTTGCCGAAGCATATTCTGGAAAAAATAGCAGTTGCGGATTTGCCTTATGATAATTTTAATATCAGACCAATAGGATCGGGGCCTTATAAAGTAGATGGGGAGCTGGATACTATGCCAGACGGAAGGCAACGCGTGATTTTAAAAAGGTTTGATAAATATTATGGCGATTTGCCTAAAATTAAGAATATCAGATATTATGTTTACCCCAATAATCAGGCTTTGCTTAAGGAAAAATCGGCTTTGGACATAATTGCAAAAGTTCCCAGGGAAATTTTGAATGAAATAAAAGCTGATAGCAGATTTAAGATACAGAAGTATCAGTTGCCCCAGTACACAGCGGTTTTTTTGAATATGTCTTCTCCGATGCTGCAGAAGAGCAAGATCCGTTTGGCTTTGCAGAAAGCTATAGACAAGACAAAGCTACTTTCGACACTGGAAGATAAGGATCCGATTGATACCCCGTTGTTGGATCTTAAACAGACGGATTGGATTTATAAGCCTAATATTGAAGAGGCAAAGGGAGCTTTGTTTGATAGCGGTTACAAGCTGGATAAACCAACAGATCCTTACCGAAAGGATTCAAAGGGAAATATATTTACGCTAAAGATGCTTGTGAGGACTTATGAAAAAGGTTCGAGCTTGGAGCAGGATAGTGAGAAAGTAATAGGTTTTCTGGTAGATGCGTGGAAGGCGGTGGGAATAAAAGTTGATGTTGTAAGTGTCGCGTCAGGAGATTTTGAACAGAAGCTTGCTGCGCGGGATTATGACATGATTTTGTATGGAGAAAGTCTTGGCTATAATTTTGACACTTTTTCCTATTGGCATTCCAGTCAGGCAAATGAAAACGGGCTAAATCTTTCTAATTTTAAGAGTTTTGCCGCTGATGCTTTGATTGAGAAAATTAGAGGAATATTTGACCAGAAAGAAAAGGAAACCTATCTGAATCAGCTGGCGAAAGAAATTGCCAATTATGTCCCTGCAATCTTTTTATATAGACCATTGTATAATTTTGCTTCAGACGGAAAAGTCAGTGGGTTTAAGCTTGAAAACCTGGCTTTTATCGCGGACAGGTATTTTTCAATCCAAAACTGGTGTATTGATTGTAATTAACGGGCTTAACTTTACATTAAAGGAGGTTTGATATAGGCTGTTAGCCGTTAGAAAAAGTATTCTTTATCAAATAAACTTATGCAGGTACTCTTTTTGCAAAATGTAAAGGGTGTGGCTTATAAAGGGGAAGTAAAGAATGTTAAGGATGGGTATTTTCAGAATTTTCTTTTGCCTAAGAAGGTGGCGATTTTGGCTACTCCGGAAAAGATCAAAGAGGTGGAGGAATTAAGAAAAAAGATGGTGGTTGAAAAGGAAAGGTTGATGGCGGAAGCCAGGGATATCAGCAGGAAGCTTGAAGGGAAGACCTATAAGATGAAAAGGAAATCGCATGATGAAAAGCTTTATGCCACAATCACAGAGAAAGATCTGATCGATGATGTTTTGAAGCACGATAACATCAAACTGGCTAAGGAAAATGTTATTTTCCCTTCTTCAATTAAAAAGCTTGGGAAGTTTGAAGTCACTCTGAAGCTGGCTGAAAACGTCAGTTGTAAGGTCCATCTTGAAGTTGAAAGTGAAAAGTAACAGGAAATTATTAGCTATAGATTTTGGATATATGAAAGTCGGGCTGGCGGCCTGTGATTTGAGGGATGGCGTAGTTTTTGGGAAGGGGATCATAAAAAATTATGGAAGTCTGGAAAAGCTTTTTGTTTTGATTGGCGAGCTTTGTGTAAAAGAGAATATTACAGATATCGTTTTTGGGTTGCCCATGGGGAATGCCAGCCAGGACACTGAAAAGTCGCTAAAGTTGAGAGGAATTGGAGAAAAGTTAGCAGATTTTTTAAAAGTGCCGGTTCATTTTTTTGATGAATCTTACAGTACTTTTAATGCCCAAAAACTGCTGAATGAAATCCCCGGGAAAAGTGGCGAAGCGGTTGATGATGACGAACTGGCGGCTGTAGTAATTTTAGAGGGATATTTGGCGCAAATGAAACCTTTATAAGATGTTTTTTATTGGGTATAATCCCGCTTGATGAAAGATATTTTAATGATAATTGGGGTAAGTTTGGGAGCAATTGCGGCAATTGTAGTTTTGCTGGTGCTGCTGGAACTGCATTTAAGAAAAAAAGCCAGTAAGAAGGATGAGAGGCAAAAGTATACAATGCTGTTGATAAGGGTTTCCAAGGAAAATGAAACGGGACCTTTGGTTATGGAGCAGGTGTTTTCGACTATCCACGGGATTGCCCGTAAAATTAATTTCTGGGAAAGATTAAAGGGACGATCCCAGGACAGGGTAAGTTTTGAAATTGCCCATGTGGATAAGAATATCAGGTTTTACGCTTATTTCCCTTCCAGATTAAGAAGCCTGGTAGAAGGACAAATCTATGCTCAATATCCCAATGTTGAAATCGCCGAGGTTGAAGATTACGCAATGGAGTTTTTAAAAACGGGTGCCGAATTGGCGGGGAATGCCGTTTCGCTTGAGCTTAAGCTGACTGATCCGGATATTTTCCCAATTAAGAGGTATCCACAGTTTGAAGATAAGAAGGCGAAGGTGGCAATGGATTCGTTGGCAGCTGTGACATCAACGATTTCGAAGTTTGACAATCCATCCGATCAGGCCTGGATACAGTTTGTAGTAAGGCCTTTGGAGGATAAGTGGAGATTAACGTTTATAAAGTGCATAAGAATTTTGAGCAAAGGTATTTATATGAATATCGCCAGTCTGCAAAAGATCTATGCAAACGCTTTCTGCAACAGAAACAGAATTACAAGGACCATTTTTTTTCCTATATACTGGCTGTTTTTTATTCAGGGGCTAAAGGCGGGATCAAAAGCTATTACTTTTGCTTCGGAAAGCGCTTCGGATACGGTTGAAACGCAGATTGCGAAGTCGCATGATAAGGAAACAAGTTTGATGGCTGCAATGGATAAGGTGGGGAAATTGTTATATGAAACAACGATTCGTATTGTCTATATTCCCAAGGGGGTTAACAGCGAAACTGCAGTTATCAAGTTGAGGGAAATTGCAGGGTCGTTTAAGCAATTTAACATTCCTCATTTAAACGGTTTTAGCGTTAAAGAGTCGGTAAGGGGTAAAAAAGCTGTAGAGCTTTATAGAAAACGGCGGATGGAAAAACCGTTTGTTCTGAATGTGGAGGAGTTGGCGTCGCTTTATCATATGCCGAGTATAACGGTAACAACTCCCAATATTTTATGGGTCAGATCAAAGAAGTTGGAACCACCAGGTGATCTGCCGATTGTTGAGGGGGCTAGCGGTGAAGATTTAACGGCTATAGGTAGAACCAATTTCAGATCGAGTTTTGTGCCTTTTGGTATCAAGGCGACTGACCGAAGAAGACATATCTATATCATAGGTAAAACTGGTATGGGTAAATCTACGCTGCTTGAAAATATGATATATTCGGATATTCAGGCGGGGAAAGGCGTTGCGATTGTTGATCCTCATGGAGATCTGGCTGAAGATGTCCTTAACTTTGTGCCCTCACACCGTACCAATGACGTTGTTATTTTTGATCCTTCTGACAGGGATTTTCCAGTAGCTTTCAATATGCTGGAAAATATCGATTCTTCATTGAATAGCATTGTCTGTTCGGGGCTTGTTGGAATCTTTAAGAAAATTTATGCGGATAGTTGGGGACCAAGGCTTGAACATATTTTAAGAAATACAATCCTGTCGCTTTTGGAATATCCGGATACGACAATGCTTGGCATTCCCAGGATCCTTCAGGATAAGGATTTCCGGTCGAAGGTGGTGAGGAAAATTTCGGATCCGATAGTGAAAAGTTTCTGGATAAATGAATTTGAGAAGATGGATCCTAAAAATAGGATAGAGGCAATTTCACCAATTTTAAATAAAGTGGGACAGTTTTTGTCTTCGCCTATTATCAGGAATATCCTTGGTCAGCCCAACAGTGCCATAGACCTGCGCTTTGCCATGGATCACAAGAAAATTGTGATTGTGAACTTATCAAAAGGTAAGATCGGTGAAGATAATTCATCGCTGCTTGGTGCAATGATTATTACCAAATTCCAGCTGGATGCTATGAGCAGGGCAAATGTTCCGGAAAAAGATCGCGTAGATTTTTATCTGTATGTTGATGAATTCCAAAATTTTGCGACGGATTCATTTGCTACAATCCTTTCAGAGGCAAGAAAGTATAAGCTTAATTTAACAATGGCGAACCAGTATATTGCGCAAATGCCGGAAGAGGTAAGGGATGCCGTTTTTGGTAATGTGGGTACGATTGTTTCTTTTCAGGTAGGATTTGATGATGCTGATTATCTTTATAAGCAGTATGGGGAGGAAGTGACTGCGACTGATCTTGTTTCATTGAGTAAATATACAGCTTATTCAAGGTTACTGATTGATGGTATGCCTTCAAAGACTTTTTCCATGGAAACTATGCCCCCGCCCAAATTGTCGGTTGAGGAAGGCCGTCGCGAGAAGATCATTAAGATGGCACGGGAAAGGTATTCAACTTCGCGTGCGGTGGTGGAAGACAAGATCAGAAGGTGGAGTGAAGGGGCCAGAATTGAAAACGAAGCAAATAGCTAACATTTGATAAAATGGAAGTTATAAAAACAAGTTTGGCACCGGCGGCTATTGGTCCTTACAGCCAGGCTATTAAAATTGATGGAATGGTTTTTTGTTCGGGGCAAATAGGGCTTAAGGTAGATGGTAGCATTGTGGGAAATGAGATAAGTGTGCAAACAGCGCAGGTTTTAAAAAATCTTACTGGAATTCTTGAAAAAGCAGGGTCTTCGATTGGCAAGGTTGTTAAGACGACGGTGTATCTTAAGAGCATGGCTGATTTTGGGGAGATGAATAGAGTTTATGAGGATTTTTTTAAAGATATAAAACCGGCCAGATCGACGGTAGAAGTTAGTAATTTGCCAAGAAACGCGCTGATTGAAATAGATTGTATTGCTACTGTGTAACTTTTTTTTGAATGACAGAATCAACCGCAAAGAAATATCAGTTGAGGTGTCATGATTGTGGGTTAGAAACTGACGAGACGATTACCTGTACTTTATGTAAAAGGTGCGGCGGGGTTTTAGAAGTTGAGATGGATTTTGATTTTTTGAAAGAGAGGATTCAGAGTGGGAATTTTAAGGTGAGAGCTATTAACGCTTTAAAGTACCTGGATTTTTATCCACTTGGGGGTTCAGTAAAGGTTTCCAGCCTTGGAGAAGGCTCCACCCCTTTGATTAAGATGGAGCGGATTAATAAGGAACTAGGAATAGATAATGTTTTTGTTAAGAATGAAGGGGTGAATCCTACAGGAGTGTTTAAGGATCGCGGCTCGTTGGTTGAAATTGCGAAGGCCCGGCAGCTTGGGGAAGAGGCGATCGTTGTAGCTTCTTCCGGTAATATGGCTGCGTCGTGTGCGGCATACGCCGCAAAATCAGGAATAAAATGTTATGTACTGATACCGGCGCAGACTCCGGTTGGAAAACTGGCCCAAATAATCAGTTATGGCGCGGAGGTTATAAAAGTTAAGGGGGAGTATAGTGATTGTGTGAGGTTTGCAAGAAGACTTTCTGAAGACCATAAAATGTATCTGGCCGGCGATTACGTGTTCAGGCGTGAGGGTCAGAAATCACTTGCTTATGAGCTTTGCGAACAGTTTGAATACAAGGTGCCGTCGGTGGTGGTATGTCCTACTGGCGCAGGAACCAATCTGGCGGCTATATGGAAAGGTTTTAAAGAGTTTTATCAGTTAGGTTTTATTAAGTCATTGCCCAAGATGGTAGCTGTGCAGGCGGAAGGGGCGTCGCCTTTGGCGGAGGCGTTTAAGATAGGTAAGAAGAGCTATATTGAGTGGAAAAAACTTCGACGCTTTGTTCGGCAGTGGCGGTGGCTGATCCAACGGATGGAAAATTGGCACTGGAAGCGGTTTATGATTCTGGCGGTAGTGTTGTAACGGTGGTTGATAAAGATGCCCTGGAGTGGGAAAGAGTATTGGCGTCCAAAGAGGCTTTATTTGTGGAGCCTTCGGCAGCTTTATCGGTAGCCTGCCTGGAAGGGTTGGTTAAGTCCGGAATTGTTAAGCAGGATGATGAGGTCGTTTGTATAGCTTCCGGCAGTGGTTTAAAGGATCCTGTTACTGTAATCGAAAGTTTGCCAGAGCCTCCGGTTTTTGAAAAAGACTATGAGAAAATCAGCAAACACTTTTGTACTTTAAGATAAAAGATTGATTCCTTTTATTTTGCGCTGGCTACCTGGCGATTTTCTTTTTAGCCAACTTTTTTCTAAGGTCAGCCATTATGACTGCTGCTTCAGCGAATTCCTTGCCTTTATTAAGGCCTTTTTGTTCAGCCCTGATTTTGGCCTGTTCGGGTGTGTAGGCGGTGAGAATGCCGAAAATTACCGGGATATTCTGTGATCAGTTTAAGTCCATCAGTCCTCTGTTGGATTCGTTGATGACGAGGTCAAAATGAGGCGTATCACCCTTTATTACTATTCCCAGGGTGATGATGGCATCATGTTTTTTCTGAAGGCTTACGTATTTAGCTGCCATGGGAATTTCAAGGGAGCCAGGAACCCTAATAATATCGATATTGCTGGCGGTGGCTCCAAGGTTATTTAAGGTTTGAACAGTGTTTTCTAAAAGTTTATTACCTATGATGTCATTAAATTCAGAGAAAATAATGGCAAACCTGAATTTTGAGCAATTGGGCAGGGTTCGTTTTTTTGCGGCAGATGTTAATTTCATTATTGTAGTGGATTAAATAAAACCACGTTCCTGCAGGAACTGGTAAGTAGATTCTTTGGCCTTGTCTTTAAGCAGAGAGTCCAGGTAGCGGCTGATAAGATCAACTTCGATGTTAACGTAATCATCTTTTTTTAAAAGTCCAAGATTGGTGTTTTTTAGTGTGTATGGAATAAGTGAAACTTCGAAATGTCTGCTTTCAAGTTTGCTGATAGTGAGTGAAACTCCGTTTACGCAGACAGATCCTTTAAAGGCAAAATATTTACAGAAAGAAAGTGGAAATTCTATATGGAGGGTTTTTGAGCCTTTTAGTGAGTCGATATTGATGATTTTAGCCATAAAATCAACGTGTCCAGTTACAAAATGTCCTCCAAGCCGGTCGCTGATTTTCAGGGGGAGCTCCAGATTAACAGATGAAGCCTTTTTATAGGTACCAAATAGTGTTCTGTTGAGGGTTTCGGGCATGGCAACAACGGTGAAGCTCTTGAGGCTTTTTTTTGTGATGGTCATGCAGGCGCCATCCACGCTTACCGAATCACTGATTTTAGTTTTCAGGGACCCGTCATGGTTTATGACAAAACTTTTATTGTCATCGCTACCTGTTATTGTACTGATTTTTCCGATGTTGGATACCAAACCGGTAAACATGTGTTTTTAATTATTTTCGGCGTCATTATGGCGTTTTATCCAGTGATGTCAATTTTGGATGTTTTTTTAGAAGATTTTTAGGGAAAGTTAATGTTTGTAGGCTAATTTCGGGGTACATATTTCTTAATCCAATTTATATGAGGAGTGTAAACAAAGTTGTCCTGATGGGACACATGGCTACCGATCCCGAGGTGAAGGCGGTAAAAAACGGTAGTGTGTTGGCAAAGTTCAAGTTGGCCACGAACAGGGATTGGCGTGATTCCAGTGGAGAAAGGCATGAGATGACTGATTTTCATAGGGTAATCGCCTGGAGCAAGCTTGGAGAAATAGTCGGTAAAAATCTTAAAAAAGGCGCCCCGATTTACCTAGAGGGGAGGATAAGTAACCGGGAATATCTGGATAAAGATGGTAACAATAAGGCAATTACGGAGATTGTTGCCGATCTAGTTAATTTTATCAGCTTCAAAAAGGATAGAGATGGGGAGCAGGTTAACCTGATTGAGGTACCGGCATAGTGTTAAGAAGGTTTTACAGCATACGGCTCTTCGGGTAAACTGAAGGCCGTATGCTTTTAAGTGTAATCATCCCAACCTATAATCGCTGTAAGATCCTGAAGGATTGCCTTGAGGTTATTTTGAATCAGGATATGCCTAAGGTGGATTATGAAGTTATTGTTGTTGATGATGGCAGTACGGATGATACGGAACAGCTTGTAAGGGAAGTAATGAAGACTGAAAGTAATGTCAGCTTTTTAAAACAGCAACATGGGGGGCAGGGGGTAGCCCGTAATCTGGCTTTAAAACATGCAAAAGGAGATATTGTGGTTTTGATTGGTGATGACATCATAGTAAAGAAAAATTTTTTAACTGAACATCTTCGTTTTCATCTTCGCCATCCCGGGGAAAATGAAGCGGTTTTGGGATATACGGATTGGCATCCGAAACTGACTTTAACTCCATTTATGAAATGGCTTACTGACGGGTCTTCGGTGTTGGGCAAATTTGGCGGACATCAGTTTGCCTATGAAAAACTTGAAGGCAAAGAGGTTGCTGATTTTAATTTTTTTTACACATCCAATATTTCCTTAAAGAGAAATTTATTACTTGGGAATGCCTTTGATCCTGAATTCTCCGGTTATGGATGGGAGGATATTGAGCTTGGTTACAGGCTGCAAAAAGAGGCTGGGATGATCCTTTACTATAATAAAAACGCTGTAGGGTACCATGATCATGCGATGACTGAAGAGAGCTTAAAAAGACGCATGTTTCAGGTAGGGGCTTCCGCGTGGATTATTAACAAGAAATATCCCGAATTGAAGAAGATTCCCGGTGTGGCAAAAAAGTTAGCATTTATGGTAATATCAAGCCCGGTTATAATTTATGCATTGAAGTTATTAAGAGCTTTGTCGCAGGGGAAATTTGTGAGTTTATATTTTTACGCACTATCTAAAAAATATTTTCTTGAAGGGGTTAAAGAAGGAAAAAATTATTTATTAAAAAATATATGAAGACAAAAAGAATAATATCAAAAATATTTTTAGGCATTGTGCTGGTATCTGTTTTAGGTGGATGTATTGCCAAAGAGCAGACACAAACAACCAGCAAGACAGAAAAGATCCAGATTGTTTTTTATAATCTTTTTGATAATGAAGAGATTTTCAGGCCATTAATCCAGCAGTACGAGTCAAAAAATCCGGGAGTGACGATTGTTTACAGAAAATTCAATGATCCAAAAGAATACGAAGACCTGATTATAAATGAAATGGCGGAAGGAGAAGGCCCAGATGTTTTTGCTGCTCCTAATTATTGGTTTTTAAGGCATCAGAAGAAGCTTTCTCCAATGCCGGAGAGCATGATGACTGTAAAGCAATTTGAAGATACCTTTGTAAGTGTTGCAAAAAATGATCTGGTTTTGACTGATGCCCGTGATGGAAAAACCAGGATTTTCGGAATCCCGCTTTCGGTGGATACACTTGGACTTTATTATAACAAGGCCGCTTTTGACGATAAGATCCCTTCAAGGGGGAAGCCTGCTGCAACGTGGGAGGAACTGAAGGAGGACGTTTATAAATTAACAAAATCAGATAACAGTTTTGAAAGATTTGAGGTGGCCGGAATAGCGATGGGGCGGGGGGATAATATTCTGAGGGCAACAGATATACTGTATATGCTGATGCTCCAGTATAAGGCAAAATTTTATAATGATAATGTTTCGGCAGCGGTATTTGCCCAGCAGCAGTCTTCGGCGGCCACCGGGACCAATATCAATCCTGCTACTGAAGCGCTGAATCTTTATACAAGTTTTGCTCTTCCATCTAATAAAAACTATTCGTGGAATGAGTATCTGGCCAGCGCCAAATCTCCGGTGATGGAAATTGAAACGTTTGCGCGTGGTAAGGTAACCATGATTTTCGGATATTCTTATCTGTATGAGCAGATTCTGGCCGAGATTAAGGATCTGCAGCAGAAAGGGGTAAATACAATTGATCCCAAATATGTGAAGGTTTCGGTGGTGCCCCAGGTTATTGATCCTGCAACTTCCACTGAAAAGAGAGTGGCGTACGCGAATTATTACGCGGAAACGGTGTCGAGAACATCCCAGCACGCTAATGAAGCCTGGAATTTTGTTAATTTCATTAGTTCAAAGCAGAATATCCAGTATTATTCGGATAAAACACATAAGCCTACCAGCCGCAGGGATATGATCAATGACCAGGTTAAGGATCCTATTTATGGCGTGTTTGCGGAACAGATAGGCTATGCGGAGAGTTTGCCTATTTATGACGCGGAGTCTTATAAGTCGATATTTAATAAGGCGATAACATCAGTGTTGGCAACAATTTCACCGGCAGAGGCTATCAAGAGTGCCGAGGATTCGATTTCCGCCCTGCTTCCTCCTGAAGGCATGATTGCGGCAGCAGCCAGCAGTAAATCTTCGAGCGCACAAAAAACTTCTGCGACTACGCAGCAAAAGAAATAAGGATGAAAAAATTTCTTAACCTAATGATGGAAAAGGACTTGGGCAAGGTTTTCGGTGCAGTTACTTTCCTTGGTTTGGCACGCATCTTTTTGGGGATGTTCATTTTAGTTTTCCCATTTCAGATCAGGACTGTCCTATTTGGCGATTCGGTGTTCTTAACGGGAAATATGAACGTGTATGATACTTTCTTTATCTATTTTGCGGACCTGTTGCTGCTGCTAGCTTTGATCTTCTGGGGATTGGCTTACTTGAACAAGGAGATAGATTTGTCGCTAGATTACGGTGATCAAATCATATTTTTGCTGATAAATTCAATAATTTTGATTGCACTTTTAAATTGCCTTTTTTTTAGCGGGACGCGGTTTTCGATATTACAGATTTTCAGAATGCTGGAAATGCTTTTACTTTTTTTGATGGTTAGTAATGAAGTCCTGTCACGTGAGCAGATTTTAAAACTGCTTATTGGGAGCATGGTGTTTCAGTCTGTGCTGGCGGTCGCTCAATATTACCTGCAGCATTCGGTAGGGTTATATATGCTTGGAGAGCCTCACATAGGAGAAAATATACCCGGAGTTGCCAAGATAGATTTTAATGGAAACAAAATAGTCAGGTCTTACGGAACTTTTTTACATCCTAATATTCTGGCGGCAGGAATATTTATGGCTTTAATGACATCACTATATGTTTTTAGAAAAAAAATTATCTGGTTTGCCTTAAGCGTTTTTATTTTGGTTCCAGGCTTTTTGATGACTTTTTCAAGGACATCTTTTCTGGCTTTTGGGGTAGCTCTGATTATATTTATTGCTTTAAGCGAAGAAAAGAATTACTACAGGTATTTTTTGTATATATTATGTGTGCTGATTTTCTTTGTAGTCCTGTTTGATGTTAAGGATCTTTTGTGGCAGAGGGTTTTGTTTTTACATGACAGTGATTCGATATCGGAACGGGTGCAGTATCTGCAGATAAGTAAAAATATGCTGATGGATCAGCCGTGGGGAGTTGGAATGGGTAATTTTACCGTGATGATGCAGCATTATTCATCAGTTAAAATTTTCCCGTGGCTGATGCAACCGGTTCATAATGTTTTTATGCTGATTTTTAATGAGGCGGGCATAGTTGGAGGATCGCTGGTTGTGCTGCTATTTGCCTATATATTTTTTAGGATGGTTTATCTGTTGAAGCATATCAGGGGTAATTCGAATGATAAGTTTTTTACCTATCTGATGATTGCTCTTTTGTGTGGATTTGTTTTTGAAGGCCTGTTTGATCATTACTTTTTTACAAGTTATCAGGGATTTGTGCTTTTGTTCCTGCTAATTTCACTTTGTTCCGATGTGTTGAAGAAGTTTGCATGGCCTCTTAAGAAATCCTGAGCAAGCATCGTTGATTTCCCTTCGAGCTGAAGTTTATTGATTTTAATTAAGCCATTCGATGTCTTAAGGTACAGATTTCCATCCCTGGTTAAAAATGGGTTGTCCAGATCTGCCAACGGACTTCCTCCCACTTTTGGTAATCGGGAAGGTTCAGTGTTTGGCGGAGGAGTTGTTTTTTCGGCGCCAAGGATTTTGATATTTTTGCCTTTAAAGCTTAGATAAGCACTTGGCCAAGGGGTAAACGCGCGAATCATGTTTAAGATCTGTTCTGATGTCTGCTGAAGGGGAGTGATGAGCCCGTCTTTTTTATCGATTTTGGAACAGTAAGTGGCCTTCTGGTGTTCCTGCGCTTTGGGTTGAAGTTCACCGTTTATTAATGCTGTTAAGACGCCGGCAATGGTTTTTGCGGCCAACAGGCTTAGTTTATCAGTAAGTTCGATGCTCGTGTCGGTATCAGAAATGGGTAGCGTATGGATGCTAATAATGTCGCCTTCATCCATTTTTTCATTCATCTGGATATAAGTGATGCCGGTTTTGCTGTCACCCTTTAACAGGGCCTCTTCAATAGGGGAGGCTCCTCTGTAAGCGGGAAGCAGGGAAGCGTGGATGTTAATAAAGCCGAATTTGGGGATATTTAGGAGTTCGGACGGCAAAATATGGCCATATGCTGCAGTGACGGCAATGTCGGGATTGAGGTTCCGGAAGGTTTCAAGAAATTCAGGGTTGTTTTTGACCTTTAATGGCTGTAAAACAGGTATTCCTGCCTCTTCGGCCGTGATTTTAACGGGAGGTTTGGTAAGGAGCATTTTACGTCCGGAGGGTTTATCAGGCTGGGTGACGACTGCCAGTATTTTAAATCCGGGATCGGATAGTAGTGATTTCAGCGGAGGGACTGCAAAATCGGGCGTTCCCATGAAGACAACAGTGATTGGTTTTAAAGTCATATTGGTTGTTAATTGGCTCTATTTTAAATGATCTATTTAAACTTGCAAAAACCTTTTTTATTGATTAAACTTCCCGTCTTAAAAGGCAACTAATAAACGATGGAAGACAGATACTTACAAGCAGGCAGGATGGTGGAAAAAGCCAATAAAGTCCTCTGCATATCCCACAAAAGGCCGGATGGAGATACTTTAGGGGCAGCCCTGGCAATGGTGCTGGCTTTAAAACATCTTGGAAAAGAGGCCGAAATGGCCTGTGTTGATGATATTCCGGAACGTTTTATGTTTTTACCCGGGATTAATAAAACGGTAAAGACTTTTGATTATAAGCAGTTCGATTTGATTTTTGTCCTTGATGCGGGCGCTTCTTATATGACCAAGTATCATGAGATCTATCCGGGGATTTTTAGCGGGGAAGTTCCTGTTATTAATATCGACCATCACGCTTCAAACGATAATTTTGGAACATGCAATATTGTTGATGAAGGAGCTGCTTCGGCCACCGTAATTCTTTATCGGATGTTCAGATCGTGGGGGATGCCTGTTTCTCCAGCTATTGCTACAGCTTTATTGACCGGAATTTACAATGATACAGGAAGCTTTATGCATTCCAATACTTCTATAGAAACCTTTGAAATTGCCGGTAAACTGTTGGAATGTGGTGGAAAATTTTCATCAGTATCCAAAAATCTATTCAGGTCTTCACCGATTTCAACCCTGAAATTATGGGGAAGGGTACTGGAAAATGCCAGAATGAATGAAGAAGGTGTTACTGTTTCCGTTATTACCTGGAAAGATTTTGAGGAATGTGATGCACAGCCGGATGAGGTTTCGGGAATTGTGGATTTTCTAAATTCGGTGCCGGGGTCAAAATATACTTGTCTTTTAAATGAGGATAAAAATGGTTATATAAAAGGATCATTCAGGACGAGGCGTGATGATGTCGATTTGGCGGCTTTGGCTGCCCAGTTTGGCGGAGGAGGACATAAAAAAGCCGCGGGCTTTACTATGACGGGAAGACTTCAGAAAGAGGTACATTGGAAGATCGTGCCGGTTAAAGATGAGAAGGAAATAAATTTCGCCAATAACCTGGAGTCTGTAAAGCTTTTAAAGTAATTTAGGATTGTATATAATAAGGCGGCCCTAAATTATAATTATGGAGATTTTCAGAAGGAGTTTGGCTGCGTTTCTGGTTTTGGTTTTTGTATTGTTTTCGGTGGTTACGTTTACGTTTTTTGCCTTTAATAACACCTTTTTGAAGGCAGCTTTTTATACTGACAACCTGAGTGAGAGCGGATATGAATTCGTGATCGATCAGTCAGCTAAAATGATCTACCGGAGCGATGAGTTTATCAGCAAGAATTTTACGGAAAGTGATTTAAAAAGAGAGATTTCGAATGTCTTTTCAAAGGATATATTTAAAAAGATGTTGGGAGATTTGGGGAAAGAGGTTGAGAAAGTCAAGCAAAGTCCCGGAGAACCACTGGTGATTTCCCTTAAAATATTCAGGGAGAGCCTGCTGACATTAGCGAATAATCTGGCTTTTAATATTTTCCAGAATATCAAGGAGTGTAAAGAAGGGGAGTCTCCGGCGCAGGATTTAAATGGCTTACCAACGTGCATTCTGTCCAATACTGATTATCAGATAATTTCAAAACCTTTTACTGAACAGTTTGAAAAGTCGATCTATTCTACTATTCCGGAACAGATGCAGTTTGATCTTAATTCTGCCAAAAGTGGTACAAATATTACACCCGGAGACATAATAAGGAGTGTTGGAATGCTGAAAAATTGGCTGTATGGTCTTTTGCTTGTAATTCTTGGTGTAATAGCTTTGCTTGTTTACAGGCCCTTTAGTTTGATTATGCTTTATGAAGGAATTGCATTTTTTGCAGCAGGGTTGATTGGGTACATTTTAAGTTTTGGCCTGGAAGGTCTGCCTAAGTTAGTGCTGACGCAGCTTGAACTGAAAGAACAAAATGCAGATGCTTTAATCTTTATGAATACAATAGTCGGATTTTTTAGTGCTGAAGCGCAGAAATTGGCACTGATATTCATTGGATTTGGAGCTTTGCTGATAATCGTTCAGTTGTTTTTGAAAAAGAATCAACGATATTATTAAAAGAGAATTTTAAAGGAATATGTCCCATAATAAATATTTGGCGGTTATAGCTTCGGCGGGGGTGGTTAGCTGGATGGCGTGGCTTGTGGTGCTGTTTAAGCTGGATCCCAAAGAATCAACGGGGTTAGCTTTAGGGCTTTTTTACATAAGCCTGTTCTTTGCGCTTACTTCCACTTTTACGCTGACCGGGTATTATTTGAGGCTTTGGTTTAATAGAAATGAGGTTTATTATGATCATATAAATGTTTCACTGCGTCAGGCAGTTCTTTTGAGCGTGATTGCCCTTGGCTGCCTAACTTTCCAATTACTGGGAATTTTAACGTGGTGGCTGGGGTTACTTTTTATAGGGTCGGTGACGCTGGTAGAGTTGTATTTTTTGGCTAGACAAGGTGCTTAATGTCTTTTTTGAGATCAAAACATATTAAAAGCCCCGGGTTTACGGGGCTTTTAAGGTCTTATTTCAAGTTTTTCGCTTAAACTTTCCGATTATCTTGTGCCAGCATCCGGAATGGTGTTGGCATAGTTTCTCTGGATGGCTTTTTCAGCGGCTTCGCGGGCGTCATTGGCCAAAGCGGCGTTGCGTTTTGCTTCTTCGGCAAAGCGTGAAGCTTGCTTTTCAGCGGCTTCGGCTCTGTCGGCAGCTTTTTCAGCTCTGTCGGCGTTTTTGTCGGAGCCTGTGTTAAATGATCGTGGAGTTTTTCCAGGATTTTTATTGGCTTCAGGAGCGCTGTCTGGGCAGGGGGTTAAGCGACCATCAACCCAGTAGGCTTTATCACCATCAACATGTACTTCTCCGCCGTAAGTTGAGCGATAAGCCAATTTATCGGACTGGAAGTTTGAGTCGGCAATGGTTCTGTTCTTAATAGATGGGTCTTGGGATTTGGTGCCATCTTTAAGGTCATAACACATGTTATCTCCACCGTTTGGTGTAGAAATGTAAAGGTGGTTGAATCCATCCTTTTCTTTTGCAACTTTGGCTACTGGAACCTCAACGGCGCCGGAAGGGTTACACAGGTCTACGGCTGTATAGCGTGATCCTGTAACCAGTCCAAATGGGTAAATGCTTCCAACCTGATTATTTTTTCCAGGGATTGAACTACAATGCTCCATTTGCTCTTTATTGTATTCGCTCCATGGTTTTGAATTTTTTTCGCTACCCTGAGTTACAGGAGTTCCGCTGTCAGCTGCAGTTTCGGCTGAATTAGAGTCCGAAGCAGCGTCGGAACCGTTAGAGACAACTGTCCTTGGTCCGCAGGATGATAATGCTGTAACAATTGCAGCAAGTGTTGCCAATCTGCCTACAGAGAGGCTTGAATCGAATTTTCTTTCTGGGCTTTTTACCTTCTCAGAAAGGCTTAATTCTTGGTTTTCCATATGTTATGTGGTTTAAAGTGGTAATTTATTTATAAATTGGAGAGGATATTATAAAAGAAACGGCTCCTTGTCAAGGTTTAAATTAATGTTATTTATTAAAATAGTTACCTGTATTTCTAATCCTGCAGGTGTAGTTTAATTACACAAAATCAATTATGGATGGGGGTTAGTATTTAGCTCCAGCTAAAATAGCTATTTTCTGGAGTGGCCAGAGGACTATCCAGGCTTTTCCTTCGATGTTTTCACGTGGCAAGAAGGGGGCCAGGGGGTCTACGCCACACTGGTTGTCGCCAGCGCCTTCTTTGAAGCAGTGTCTGGAATCGGAACTGAAGAGGCGGTTATCTCCCATTACAAAATAGTGGCCGGAGGGGACTTCAAAGGTTGTAAGGCTGGAGGTGTAAGGATGGGTGTTCCCTGCGTTTTGGGCGTTCAGGTAGCCTTCCTGAAGTTTGAAACCCTCGGGGTAGTCGCTATTGTATATGTAGACTTCACCATTTTGAAGTTTAACTGTTTCACCTGGCAAACCAATAATCCTTTTTATGAAGAACTCGTTATCTTTTTTGGGCGGATGGAAAACAATAATATCTCCACGCTGGGGGGAGCCGATTTGCCAACCAAGAAGGTTCTGATAGCCGAATTTATTGATAATGATGTACTCTCCGTATCCTTTAATGCAGGTGTTATCAATGTTATTTAGAGTGTCGCACATTGAGGGGCCGTAAACCTGGAAAGGAGAGATAACAAAGGCCCTTATGAAGAGGACGAGGGCAACAATGATGACTATGTTTAAAATAATATCCAGCCAAAAAGTCGCCGGGATTTTATCATTTTCCGAAAGATTCAGATCATCTTTAGCAAAAAATTTTAAAAGTTTAAGGGCGATCCATTTTCCCCAGCGTCTTTTGTTAGGAGTGCCGATTTTAACGTTTTGGGAGTGTTGGCTTTCGCCCTGCTGATTTTGAGTTTCAATAATTTCCATTTTTCATGAAAAAAGCAGGAGAAATTTACCCTTTTTTACGTCTATTTACAAGGGAAACTCAATATAGTACCATCGTTCTGTGTAAACTATTTTGGGAGTATGAAATTAGCAAGTTATGCATTTGCGCAATATCTTGAACCGGAAGAAGTAATTTTAAGGGTTTTCCATAAACATCCCATGGTGATGGTGCCGGGTCTGCTTTCTTTAGTGTTTTTTGGCTATGCGTTGCCGATTTTCCTGTATGTCCTTTTTCCGAATTTTATTTTATTTTTTGTGTTATGGCTGTTTATAAGTATGGTGCGGCTGTTTTATTATGTTTCAACCTGGTATCATGATGCCATTTTGCTCACTAATGTGAGTATTGTTGATGTGAGTTGGGCGGGCTTTTTTAAGCGGAGTTCAATGAGACTTGAATACAGCATGATTGAAGGTGTTTCCTGTGAAATAAACGGGTTTATGAGGACTGTATTTGATTTTGGAAATGTTGCGGTTAAAAGTAACAGTGGAAGGGCCCCGATAATCTTGAAAGATGCGATGTCTCCGTCAAAAATTGAAAGGGCTATTATGACTCATCAGGAAAAGGTTTTTACTAACCAGAATATGACTGATGCTAATGCGTTGAAAGAGATATTGGCGAATCTGATAAAGCACCATGTGGCGAATAGCGGGAATGATAATATTTCTAATAATTAATTAAAGGGATGTCAGATTTAATATGGGCTTTAGTGTTGGCTTTTGTGGTTTTTGATATAGTTATTTTGATATGGATAATTTTAAGAAAAAGAAAAGGGTTCAGTGAAGTTGAGAGAAAATATTTCATGAATAAATACGGGCAGATTGAGACCATGGCGGAGAAGGAGATGGTTTTAGAAATGGATAAATTATTACATGTTTATTTAAAAAAACGTTTTGGTAACGAAACAATGGGAGATATTTTAAAGAAGAGAAAAGGTGTATTTAGTAAAATTGATGAGGTCTGGTTTGCTCATAAATTGAGAAACAGGATTGCGCATGAACTTGATTTTAAGTGTGGAAGAGGTGATTTTGTCCGTGCCAGACAGGCTTTTAAAATGGCGTTCAAAGATCTTGGACTGTTAGGATGATGAAAAAACTTCTAATAATCGGAATCGCTGGTTTTATTGGATCGGGGAAAAGTACCCTGGGGAAATTTATAGAGAAGAGTGGTGGCTATTTTATAAATGCTGATGACATTGTTGATTTTCTATATATGAGGGAGAATGCCGGTTATGAGAAAATAAAAAGTTTTTTCGGAGTTGAGTATCTTTTAAAAAATGGCGATTTAAACAGGAAAAAATTGGCTAGAGAAGTTTTTTCGGATAAAAACAAGCTGAGAATTTTAAATAACTTAATTCACCCGATGGTAGTACAGGAGATAAAGAGAAAAGTTTTGATGATCAAATCAGGTGTCGTGGCATTGGAGGCCGTTTATTTTGAAAAAGGTTTTTTGCGCGATGTTGTAGATAAGATTATATGGGTTGATTGTCCTAAAGAGGTATTGATGAAGCGAATTAATAAAGAAAGGAAATATGATGCCGGGGTCTTGGAAAAAGTTTTAAAATTGCAGAAGAAACCGGAAAAAGTTGATTTTGTAATCAGTAATGCCGGGAATAAAAGGGATCTTCTGGGAAAATTAAAGAAAATTTGGCCTTCACTGGAAAAATAGGCTAAAATAGCGAAGAGAATTTTCCTTTCCATCTTATGCCTACTTCTGATTTTGAAGCTGTAATAGGACTTGAAGTCCATGCACAGATATCAACAAAAACAAAAATGTTCTGCTCATGCAGCAGCGATTCTTTTGGTAAAGATCCCAATATAAATACCTGTCCGATCTGTATGGGTTTTCCGGGACAGTTGCCTGTGATTAATGTGGATGCCCTGAATAAAGGGCTAAAGGCTGCTTTGGCATTGCGTTGTAATGTGCCGGAAGTCAGCAAGTTTGATAGAAAAAATTACTTTTATCCGGATTTACCGAAAGGATACCAGATTTCCCAATATGACCAGCCCGTTGCGGAAAAAGGGTGGCTTGAAATAGGACCGGATGCCGATAAGAAAAAGATTAATATTACCCGTTTGCACCTGGAAGATGATGCGGGGAAATTAATGCATATTGAAGGAGGAACGCTTTGTGATTATAACCGTTCCGGTATTCCGTTAATGGAAATTGTAAGCGAGCCGGACCTGCGCTCGGCAAAGGATGCGGTTTTATATGCGAAAGAATTGCAGACTATTTTACGTTATAGCGGATCTTCGGAGGCGGATATGGAAAAGGGGATGATGCGTTTTGATGCCAGTGTTTCCATCCGTCCGAAGGGTGACGGCAAACTTTATCACAGGGCGGAAATAAAAAACCTGAATTCATTCCGTTCTTTGGAAGCTGCGATAGACTATGAAATTGAGAGGCAGGTTTATTTATGGGAAGGCGGAAATAAGCTTGAAAATGATGTTACGGTTGGTTGGAGTGATGATCACCAGAAGACGTATTTTTTGAGAGACAAGGAGGGGGCTGATGATTATCGTTATTTCCCGGAACCGGATTTGCCGCCGTTAAAAATAGGTAAGGATTTTATTGAAACTTTAAAGAAGGAAATACCCGAAATGCCAGCTGAAAAGTGTGCAAGGTATCAAAAAGATTATGCCGTTTCCCAGGCTGAAGCTGAGCTTATAAGCGCTGACTTCGAAATGGCCAAGTATTTTGAGATAGTTGTTGCCAGGTGTAATGATCCAAAGAAGGCAGCTACTTTTGTGACCACGATTTTGTTGAGCCATATGAAAAAAGATGGTTTGGGAATAAAGGATGTAAAAGTGTCTCCCGAAAGCATGGCTGATTTGATATCTATGGTGAATAAAGGAGATGTTTCCATGAATTTGGCTAAGGCAGAGGTCTTTGAAGAAATGTATAACAGCGGGAAATCCGCTGCCGATGTTGTTGCGCTTAAAGGTTTAACAGTGATGAATGACGATTCGGCTATAAGGGAAATTTGTAAGAAGACTGTTTCTGAAAACGAAAAATCTGTTGTCGATTATAAGAGTGGCAAGAGTAATGCTTTGGGATTTTTAGTTGGACAGGTAATGAAGCAGACAAAAGGACAGGCAAATGCTAAAATGGTGAATGAAATATTAATGGAGCTTTTAAAATAAAATAATTAATCTTTAATAAAAATTAAAAATGGATGCATTAACTTTTCTTTATTGGTCTTTGGGAGTAGGTTTTGCGGTTTTGATTCTGTTTTTATGTATAGCTATTGCCTATCTCATCAAGATTTTGAGGGATGTTTCAAGGACCACCCATACAGTTACTGATATTGTGGAAAAGGTTAATGAAAATGTTGCAAAGATTACTGACAAAGTAACAGATGTAACCGAGCAGATAGCCGAATACGTGGTAAAACCTGTTTCCGTAATACAGTTTCTGATGGAGAAAATCAGACCGGTAATCGATATGATTCAAAGAAAAGGTGAAGAACTGGGGAATATTGTTGAGCAGGAAGAAGAAACCAGGCCCAGGAAAAAAGGAGTCGGACGCAGGAAATAATTTAAGTTTATTTTTTCTGGATTGATGAAAGGAAGACGGTTAAAGGGAATTTAACCGTAGCGTTAAAAATCCTTACGAAGCGGGATGGCTGGATGATGAGCCTGAAGAACCATTCAAGTCCGGTTTTTCGGAGAATGGCGGGGGCCCGTTTTTTAGTGCCGGCAATGAAATCGAAAGCTCCTCCAATCCCCATGGCCAGTTTAATGTTATGGAGTTTTGGGAGGTTGCGTTTAATCCAGAATTCCTGGGCGGGCGAGCCGTAAGCCACAAAAAGGATGTCGGCGCCCGAGTGGTTGATTAGGTCGCGAAGGCGATTTTCCTGATCGGGGGCGGGCGAGCCGGCGTGGGATCCGGCAATATTTGTTCCATATCTTTGATTGATTTTGGCGCCCGCGGTTTTTGCTACTCCTTCAGCAGCTCCAAGCAGGAAAACACTATGTGTTGTTGGAATTCTGCTGCAAATGATTTGCATCATGTCTGTTCCCGTTACTCTTTTGGGAAGCATTTTTCGAATTTTCTTTGGTGCCAGCGGGATGTAGAACAGTGTCTTAAGAAAAATGAAAAATTTGATCAGATGTGATTTGGCATTGGCGCTGGCATTGAGATAGGTCGCAGCCCATAAAATCCCTATTCCATCCGGAATGTTGAAGCTGGTATTTTGAAGGAGCTTTTTAAAATCTTTATCCTTAATGGATTCAAGGATCATCTCTGGGTTAGGAGTCGCAATGAATAGTTGTTGATCTGGTAATTCAATTTTATCAAGAATAAGGTCCAAAACCTGCATTTCATCCATTGATGAAAAGGGGATGCCAAGGATAGGGTATGTGTTCATGGTTTCCTGGCTATGATTACAATGTCATGCCCTTTTAGTATAGGGGTTTTGGTGTCTTTGGCCAGTCCGAACATCTCTTCCAGAACAAGTCCGGATTTATGAATCAGCTTTTTAAGTTCGGACGGGGTGAAACCATGATAATACCTTTGAGTCTTTCGGCCCCATTTGATGAAGGTGTCATTGGGGGCATATTGTCCAAATGAGAGAATGAAGTTGAGGAAACTTTTAATAATGAGGTGTTTTGTGCGCCATTGCCATAAATTCCAGACGGTAATAATAATGCGACCACCATTTTTAAGGGTACGAATGGCTTCCGACAGGGCTTTTAATTGAAGTTTTTTTGAGGGGATATGATGAAAGGCCCTGATATTAAAAATGAGATCCAAAGATGAGTCGGGGAGGGGGATAGCCAGCATATCACCCTGGATGAACCTGGTGTTAGGCAAGTTCTGGTATTTTCCTCTGGCGATTTCGATAAGTTTTTTACTTGTATCTATCCCGATATATTGGTAATCGGGCTTCGGATTAAGGCTTGAGAGGTGCTTTAACAATCTGCCATTTCCGCATCCTATATCGGCAATGGTTAGCTTATGGTTAAGCTGTTTACCTGGTTTAAGGTATTTATCGAATACGGTAAATCCGTCTTTGATTTTATCGCGGGTACGGTCAAAATCTTCTGCTATGAGTTCATAGTCCGATTTGACCTTTAAAAGTAGTTTTTGGGCTGTCTTTTCTTTCATTCTCTAATATAATCTGGCCTGCAAAGTGTATAACTAGTAATTATAAATGGCAAACACACCGGCCGAAGAGTTTATCCTGGAGGCTTTAGATAAAAAAGTTTCCGATGTAGAGCAAATCCATACACTTAAGAGCAAATATGCGCTTAAGTTTAAGCGGCCCCTGTTTTCCAATGTAGAGCTTTTAGAGGCATATAGGTCTTTAATGGAGAAAGAGGTATTGTCTTTAGATAAAAAATTCTGGAATTTACTACGAAAACGCGGGGTTCGGTCAAAGTCGGGAATTGCTTCAATAACCGTAATAACAAAGGCTTATGCCTGTCCCGGCGGATGTATCTACTGTCCGGGTGAACCAGGGATGCCAAAAAGCTATCTTTCCAATGAGCCCGCCGTGATGAGGGCTATTCTTAGCGATTTTAGCGGCTACAGGCAGGTGCGTAACAGACTGATGAGTTTGGAGAAAGCCGGCCACAATACGGACAAAATTGAAATTATTATTTCCGGGGGCACTTTTTCCTATTATCCCGCCAGATATCAGACAAGTTTTGTGAAAGGCCTTTTTAATGCCCTTAATGAGGATAAGATGGGGGATGGGACTTTGCCTGGGGCACAGAAAGAAAATGAAACAGCTAAACACAGGTGCATCGGCCTTTCGGTGGAAACTCGCCCGGATTATGTTACGGAAAAAGAGGTGAAGCGATTTAGGTTACTTGGGGCTACTAAAGTGGAGTTGGGTGTGCAGAGCCTTGATGATGAGATTCTTGCGCTAAATAACCGTGGACACGGGACGGCAGAAACCGCTACTGCAATAAGGCTGCTTAAGGATGCCGGGTTTAAAATAAATTGTCATGTAATGCCGAATCTTTATGGAAGTAACATTGAAAAAGATTTGAACGATTTTAAAAAACTTTTTGAGAATCCGGATTACCGGCCGGATTGGTTAAAAATTTATCCATGCATGGTTGTTCCCTGGTCGCAACTGGAGAAGCTTTATAAAGAAGGGAAATACCGCCCTTACACTGATGAGGAGCTGATTGATCTGCTTATAAAAATAAAGTTAATGGTTCCGGAATATGTGAGGATTGCCCGTCTTTACAGGGATATTCCGGCAGGTTCAATACTGGCTGGAAGCAAGATTTCCAATATCCGCCAGGTAATTCATCAAAAAATGGAGCAGGATGGCTTGAAATGTCGATGTATACGTTGCCGTGAAATTCAGGATGAGAAGGTGGTGATTGATGATTTAAGCCTTAAGATAACGGAATATGATGCATCCAGGGGGAAAGAGTTTTTTATCAGTTATGAGGACAGTAAGAGGGATAAGCTTTGTTCTCTTTTAAGATTGAGATTTAGTTCATATAGTCAGGAAGGGCGAAAACATTTTATAAAGGAGCTGGATGGAGCCGCTATTATCCGTGAAGTTCATACTTATGGTGAGCAGGTTAAGGTTGGAGAAAAGGGGAATAATGATTCACAGCATATAGGCTTGGGAAGAAGGATGATCCAAAAAGCTGAAGAAATAAGCAAAAAACATGGATTTAGCAGGATTGCGGTAATAAGCGGGATTGGAGTGAGGGAATATTATCGTAAGCTTGGTTACCAGCTGGAGGGGACCTATATGGTTAAGCCCCTGTAATTTACCTTGGGATGATACCGTGCCCTTTTTGAAAAATGGCTTTTTTGTGCTATAATGTAATGATTTAAGTAAATTATTATGGGGCTTGCACCTGGTGAGGGAGGAGGATCTCCTGAGTCGAATCTTCTAAGATTGGATACACGAATCGTATCTGAACGTTTAAGGTTGGATAGAAGGACTCAGGAAAAATACGAAAGCAGGAACAGAGATGCCGTTCAAAGGCATCTGGTGGAAAGAAAAAGCAGAGTAGGAGAGACAATAAGAAGAGAGACGATTATTAATTTCAGTTTAAACCTGGATTCAAATTCGGAAAATTTCTTTAGGGATTTGCTTAAGAAATCAATAAAAGATGAGATCAGAGAAAGAAACACCACTACTGAGGGGAGCAGGAATATTGAAAAAGAGTTTTATGAAGCATCACTTAATCAAATTTTTTCCAAGGATGTTTTTTCGGCATTGCTCGATTCCTGTTATGAGGAGTTTTTGAATAAGAATTATAAAGATATAGCTGTGCCAAAGCCGTCGCTTGAGCAGTTAAGGCAGAATAAGGAGTTTATAACGTATGTGAGGGATGAAAGCTTAAAACTAATGAGGCAGAATTATGAAGCTTCGGTTTCTGTTTCAAGTGAGAATACCCTGAACCAGATTTTTGAAATCGATGAAGATAACGGTAAAAATCTTGAAAAGCTGGCGGTGAGGGATGAAGTAGCTAAAAATATCCTGTCATTTACACAAAAGCATGAAAAAGCCCTGGTTGAATATAACTCTTTAACTGCCGATGATTTTGAAAAAAAATATGGCGGTAAGGAAAAGTTTAAAAAGGCTTTTTTGGCTTTGTTTTCAGGAAAGGGAGTCGATGTTACAAAAAATATAGATGCTATAAATTTATTATTTGAGGATTTATTGACGTTAAGCGAAGAGCTTTATGTAAATCAGATAAAGCTTGATCAAAGCGTTGGTAAAATGGTCGCATTTTCGGGTAAGAGCGATGCCGAGTGGCAGGAAATGATGAATCAGGCTAATAAAGAAACTGAAAACAGGATTAAAGAAAGCCAGACAAGGCAGGGGAGCACTCAGCCTGGTAATCTGCCTCCTACTCAGTCATCTTCAGGAACTGGTTTGGGGAGCAGCTTTGACACTTATTCTTCTTATAGCGGATATAGCGTGAGAGGTGACGGGACGTTAGATGTTCCTGTTATGGATACTTTTACCCAGGATTTTCATCCTAAAGTAAGAATCATCAGAGATATTAATGGAGGTATTTCTTCGTATAGAGTTTTTGATGAATTTAATAAGAAATGGGTTTTATGTAAGCCTGATGACATGGTTGACTTAATAAGGAGATTATCGCTGGACTACATTCTCAATAAAGGGCTTCTTAATGACCAGTTGGGGTCTTCGGGCATCAGGATTCCACCCAATATCAATGCTGCGATTACGGATAAAGTGATGGTGGAAATGGCGGATAATTTATTGAGGTTAAGGACGCAGGTTATGCAGGCAGAGGATTATCTGATGATGAGAAATCTGTTTATTGTGCTTATAAATGAGGATACAGCGCAAGGATATAATTTTATGGAGGAGCGTATTCAAAAAATGAGTGCGTATCTTGGTGATCCATCAAAGTCGGGTGCATTATTTGCGTTTTTGAAAAAGAATAAGGATAAGCAGGATGTTATTAGAGCAACAACCGTATCCAAAGTTATAGAAGGGAAGATGTAAAAGGTGGAGGCCGATGTCGTTTTATTGTTTTTTTGACTCAGATTTCATTTTGCACAATGTTTCTTATGCAAAATATGCTGCAAAGTTGGCCTTGGCGAGCTCTGATTGTTTATTTTCCGCTTATATATGCCCAATTCCCCCACTTTAAAATTTGCGTTTTTAGAGGCTTTTATCCTTTTAACGATTAAACTATCGTTTAAGTTAAATCCTATGAAAAATTTTTACTTCTTTTTACTCTTTTTATTAATTCTTTTTGAGATTTTCCTATGGAATCTGTTTTTGCCGACTTCAATGATCTTTTCTATAAATTTTAACGGGTCCATTGATTTTTTTTCAGATAATGCCTGGTGATAAATCACTGTTGATGGAGTTAGCCCCGGCAAGGTGTTGGCTTCAATTATGATCAAGTCCCCTGTCTTTCTATTTAAAAATGTATCAATGCGACTATAACCCTCTATGTCAAGAAGGTTGGCAACTTTCTTAATATTCCGCTTTGCCTTTGCGACTGCGTCGCTGTCTACATAACGTGACGGTGGCGGGGTAAGGTTGATCCCTGTGCCTCCCATGAATTTCTCTTCAAGACTAAGTATTTCCAGGCTTGCAATGGTCTGGCTTGGATTGAATATCTTTAAATTGTTCTTTGGTCCAATCATGCCGACGGTGACTTCTATAATGTCGGTAACTGGTTTCCATTCAATGATGAGGTTATCCAGGTTTACTTTGTCAGTTACTATGTATTCTTCAACCATGATTTCCTTAATTTTTTTATGGGGAAGTTCGATTTTCCCATGGAAATTATGGACTGCTTTTTCCGGGATGAAAGTGTGGTCGCTATTAAAGTATTCAAGTGTTTTTTCGAAGTGGTCAAAGTTGTTGATTCTTATTACCCCTGCTGAACAGCCATCACCGCGTGGCTTTAAAATAAGTGGTGATTTTAATCCGGAGTCCTGTATTTTTTGCCAGAGACTCTGGGAATCAGGGCTTATTTTTAAGAGCAGTTTCTTTGCGGTTGTTACGCCCGGGATTTTTGCCTGTTCGATAAGTTTGCCGGTAAGATACTTATCCATGCATATTTTTGAGCTGGCGGGGCCGGGGCCGTTATAGGGTAATTTAAGGTGATCGAGTTTTTGCTGGATTGTGCCATCTTCGCCATGTCCACCATGTAAACCTAAAAATAAAAATTTATATTTCCTGGCTATCTGGCTTAAGGTTAATTTGAGCGGCTTGAATAATTTTTCCTGGCAATCAGCGGGATTAATGTCGAGTTTGCGGTATAGGTTCTTAAGGTCGTTTTTAAGGTTTTCCAGATAGCCCTGCTTTAATAGCTGGGTAATCTTTTCTTCTATTTCTTCAACGGTATGATGTAGACAAAGGAATTGTGGGATCTGATAGATTTTCCAGTTTCTGGTGAGGATAAGTGGGACGGGTTTGTATTTCTGGGAACTGCGGAGTTTGATCCAGATATTGGTTCCACTCATGACGGAAATCTGCCTTTCGGCTGTGTTGCCTCCAAAAATGACCGGGATGAGTTCCCTGCTTCTGGAATGGGGAGCCTCGGGATAAATCTTTTTATTGATAATATAATCAAGTAATTGGCCGTGGCTTAATCCAAGAATTGATGCCTGCTGGAACAGGAAACTGTTCTGCTCCATGCCGCTGATGGCGTTAACATCGCTGAACCAGATTTTTCCATCAGGTAAAATCCACCCGTCGATACGGGCAAAGTCACGTAAACCAAGGCATTTAAAGGCTCTTTCTGCCTCAGACCGGATAAGGCTGATGGTTTCATTGTCATATCGTGCCGGAGTGTGGTAACGGGTGTCAGTACTGGCAAGATATTTTTTGCGATAATCAAAGAACCTGTCCTGACTGAATTCAATTTCGGTGGGAAACAGTCCAACAGGTTCGTGGCTGGCATTTTCAAGTACGATGATGGTGAACTCTTGGCCTATGCATAATGGTTCAATGATGGTTTCCGGTTCATGGACGAAGACGTGTTTGATTTTTTCTTTAAGTTCTTCGGTTGAGCTGAAGTAATGTACGCCAATGCTGGAGCCTCCATGCAGTGGTTTTATTACGTATTCGCCATGAGGAAGATCGGGGACGGGATCCCCTTTCCTGTAGATCCAGTTAGGGATTGTGTTAAAGCCGCATCTCTGCAGAATCTGTTGGCAAAGGGCTTTATCACTGGTATTCCGGCAGGCCTCTGGGCCGGACCCTACGTAATTAACCTTAAAGCTTTCCAGTAATTGCTGTAATTGTCCATCTTCTCCGTATAATCCGTGGACGGCCGGGAAAACCACGTCAACTTTGGACAAGGCTTGTTTAAGCTGGTTTTTGTTTAATTTAAGTCTGGAGTTTTTTAGTTTATAGTCAAAATCAAGTGGGGTGTTGGAATAAAGCTGTGATTTATCTAAAGCGAAGGGCTCAAGTTTTGGGTTAAAGTAGACAATGCTTATTTCATATTTATCTTTATCAAGATTGTCGTAGAGGGAACGGGCGGAGTTGAGGGAAATGCCCCTTTCTGCAGAAGGGCCGCCGCAGATTAGGGCAAGCTTTGTTTTCTTAAGGGGCATAATGTTTTAATTAATCTTTGATGTATATTTCAGATAGTTCGCCCAGTTTTGAGTTAAGTTCCGGATGGCTTTTTAGTTCGGGATCTTCGTTGATAATTTGCTGGGCAGCTTCCCTGGCGACACTGATGGTTTCCGAATCTGTCAATGAAGCCATTTTTAGGTCAGGTATACCACTCTGCTTTACTCCAAATATCTCACCCGGGCCGCGAATACTCAAGTCAATTTCTGCCAATTTAAACCCGCTGCTATATTGGGCCATAGCCTGAAGCCTAAGCTTGGAATCATCATTAATATTTTTGGTAAACAGGAAGCAATAACTTTGGTGCTCTCCCCTGCCGACACGGCCACGAAACTGGTGAAGTTGAGATAGTCCGAATCTTTCGGCACCTTCAATTACCATAATGCTGGCATTAGGAACATCGATTCCAACTTCGATTACTGATGTCGATACTAAAATATTCAGTTTGTTATTTTTGAACAATTCCATTATTTCATCTTTTTCGGTAGCCTTCATTTTGCCGTGAAGAAGCCCTATTTTGAGATCCGGAAAGATATCCTGCTGTAAATGTTCATATTCGGAGATGGCTGATTTCAACTCTAAAAGATCAGATTCATCTATTAAGGGACAGATAATAAAGGCCTGTCTCCCCTGCATGATCTGTTCGTGAATCCAGTTATAGGCGTCTTGACGCTTATTTTCGGGGACTATGCGTGTGATGATTTGCTGACGTCCTTTGGGCAGTTCATCGATGATGGAAAGGTCCTGGTCGCCATAGATGGTCATCGCTAAAGTGCGTGGAATTGGTGTAGCTGAAAGGCTTAAAAGGTGCGGACTGTTGTTTGATTTAAGAATATCCCGTTGTTTTACGCCAAAACGGTGCTGTTCATCAATGACGGCAAGTCCAAGGTTTTTGAAAGACACATTTTCCTGGATGAGTGCATGTGTACCGATGATCAGATCAACATTACCGTTTTTAATTTGATTGATGATTTCTTTTTTCTGCTGATCCGGTGTGCTTCCTGAAAGAAACTGGATGTTGAAGCCATAATCTTTGAATAGCTTAAAAAGGCTGTGGTAGTGCTGGACTGCCAATATCTCGGTGGGAGCCATTAAGACGGTTTGATAGTCTGCCAGTATTGTATTTAAGATGGCAGTCGCAGCGACAATAGTTTTGCCTGATCCAACGTCTCCCTGTAAAAGACGGGACATTGGAAATTTTTTATTCAGGTCATCCAGTATTTCCTTGAGAGATTTTTTTTGGGCAGTTGTAAGTTCGAATGGAAGAGATTTTATAAAACTGATTGTAGTAGGATGTAACGGAATGGACTTCTGCTCATGGAACCCGATGTTTTGCCAGTACCATTTCTTTTGAAGGGCTTTAAGCTGGAGGAGAAAAAGCTCATCGAAGCTTAGGCGTTTTTTAGCTTTTTTTAGTGATTCTTCACTGGTGGGGAAATGAGCTTCCCTGATTGCATCGGAATAACCAATAAGTTCGTATTTTTTTATTATAGTAGCGGGAAGGTATTCATGAAATTCTTTAACCCATTCATTAATAAGAGGTTTAATTTTATCCCTGATCCATTTGGAGGTGATACCTTCGGTCTGATGGTAGACGGGGACAATGCGTCCGATGTGCGTCTGTTCGGATTTCTTTTCTTCGTAAACGGGGCTCGGAAGGGATACTTTCCCCATGCTTATCTTGGCTTTCCCTGAAAGGATGATGGGTTCCCCCTTTTGAAGAATGCGCTGAAGGAAGGGCTGGTTGAACCAGATAGCTTCAACTGATCCCGTGCTGTCAGAAATAATGGCTCTGGTGAGTAGTTTGCCGCTCCTTGATCTTTTATGGAAAATTGAACTTATCCTGCCTTTAATATTGTTTACTTCTCCGATTTTTAGATTGGAAATCGGTGTATATTCACTGCGGTCTTCATAAGACCGTGGAAAAAATAAAAGCAGGTCCTGAACAGTTTTAACACCAAGTTCATTTAGCCGGTTGAGGTGCTTTTTGGTTGTGCTGATCAGGCTTGATAATGGAACTTTTAGTGACATCTGATGTGGTTCTTTGTTTGATAATCCGGTGGGCTCTGGTGGCAGTTTTGACTGGTTCGGATTCAGGAACGTGTGGCCGGTGGCTTATGTCCCTGAAGATTCCCTGAATTCCGACGATTTCTCCGTGTTCATTGCGGATAGCTATGGCGTTTGTTTCAAAATATTTTTTCCCACCGTTTTTTAGCTGTACGAAAGGATGATAGTTCTGAAGGTAGCCATTTTTTAATACCACTTTTGTTACCTGTTCTTCGCGGTCCTTAGGGTTAACGTAAACTTCTTTGAAATTCCGTCCGATAAGTTCATGAGGCTCATAGCCCATCATGCGGGCGCCAGCGAGATTGATATCGAGTAAAATGCCATTGATATCAGCGATATATGCTCCGTCGTTAATATTATTAAACAGATTGTAATACCGCGTCTCGCTGAGTTTTAATTCCCTGGAGCTGTTTTTAACTTCCTGTTTCAGAAAGTCATTAATTGAGGTAATCTGGCTGATTTTTGATTTAATGTGGCTTTCTTCCCGGGTGAGAGTGGTTACGGTTGTTGATATTACTTTTAACAAGTTGGCGGAAGCTTCAAACTTTTCTTTGGTTACGAGCGGCAGTTCAAGATACATCTCTAGAAAATCGTCGAGCTCAAGATTGAGTTTTTGAGCCTCTTTAATGCAGTCTTCGATTTTGGGGTTACCCAGTCTGCTTAGTCCGCTAATAAAAAAGGCTGTTATTCTTCCTTCAATGTAAATAGGGACAATGAAGGTAAGGGTGTCCATGTAACGGCTGAAAATCTGGATATGTCCGCTACGGATTGAACTATCCATATTCTCTTTAAGTGAATTAAAGGCTTGTTCACGGATTGGCCCGTTTTTCATTATTTCCAGCCATAGCCGGCTATTGTTTGATAAGGTTGAAATTTGTTCTCCTTTGGTATCACGGATGATCAGGTTAATGCCGGTGGAACGTATAAAACTTTCCAGGATTTTCTCCAGGGTACGGTCAGAAAGATAATCATGAATCCTATTGTTCTTGAGCATCGATCCGTTTACAGGTTATTTTATAAAACTTCTTCTTCCCTACGTTTAAAACAATTCCTTTGTTGATTTTTATAATTTGAGTCGGATCTGAGACTTTTTGGTTGTCTATTTTTACACCCCCCTGTTCAATTAGTCGACGGGATTCGTTATTGGAACTGGTTGCGGCAATATTGGCAAGTAATTGTACAATGTTTATTTCAGATTCCGCAATGGCTTTTTCCTCAAGAAGTTCGGTGGGAACGGCTTTTTTGCTGAAGACGTTAATAAACTCCTGTTCGGCCTCCTGTGCGGCTTTGGAATCGTGGTAGATGGAAACAATATGACGTGCCAGTTTAATTTTGACATTACGGGGATTTTCACCTTCAGCCATCGCTTTTTGATGGGATTCGATTTCATTTTTGGGCAGGTCGGTTGCGAGCTCAAAGTATTTAAGGATGAGATTGTCCGGGATAGACATGACTTTACCAAATATTTCGTTAGCGGATTCGTTAACGCCTATGTAATTGTTTTCACTCTTACCCATTTTGATTTTGCCATCAGTTCCTTCCAGGATCGGTACTGTCACGATGTCCTGAGGGGTCTGTCCGTAAGCTTTTTGTAGAGTCCGGCCGGCCAGTAAATTAAAAGTCTGATCTGTGCCGCCCAGTTCAACATCGGCTTTAAGGGCTACTGAATCATATCCCTGCATTAAAGGGTACATAAACTCATGCACATGGATAGGAAGATCTTTTTTAAGCCTGTCCTGAAACATGTCGCGTTCCATCATTTGGGCAACGGTGAAATTTGAGGCAAGGTTGATGATGTCAGCAAAGTTTAACCTGCCCAGCCAGTCTGCATTCCAGACAACCTCAATTTTACTTATGTCCAGGAGTCTTTTTACCTGCGAAAGGTAATGTTTGGCGTTTTCTTCCAGCTGTTCCTGGGTTTTGATTTTACGCGCTTCGGCTTTGCCGGTGGGGTCGCCGATTTGTCCTGTGAAATTGCCGAAAAGCAGAACAATTTTATGGCCCAAATCCTGAAACTCTTTAAGTTTGCGGATTGGTACCATATGGCCGATATGAAGATCTTTACCGGAAGGATCAATGCCGAATTTAATGGTTAATTTTTTACCAGAAAGAAGCTTTTTTTCCAGTTCAGCCTTAACGAGCACTTCTACAGTTCCCCGATTTAGGATATCAAAGATTTTCTGTTTATCTGTTTTAGTCGGCATTTAGGAATGGTTTTTAAGTAGGTAAATTTACATAGTTATTCTAAAATAATAGCACTGGTTTTACAAATTTAATTATATGCAATAAAGTATCGTCGTAAGTTGGTAATGTAGATTTTAAGTTAATATGAACCAAGGTAAACTTATTTCGGCTTCGGTCAGCGATAAAGGCATTAGATTGGATAAATTTTTAATACAACACTTCCCCGAGTATTCAAGGCAGTATTTTCAATTAGTTATCCAGGATGGGCTGGTTAGTGTTAATAACCGGATTGCTAAAGCGGGGTATAAGATTAAGGAAAATGACAGGGTTTATATAGCTTTTCCCCCCGTAAAGGATCTTGAGGTTAAGCCTGTTAATATACCGCTTAAAACTGTTTACGAGGATGATGATTTGATGGTTATCGATAAGCAAGCTGGCATTGTTGTTCATGCGGGCACTGGAGGTAAGCATATTGAGGACAGTCTGGTTAATGCGTTACTGTTTCATGCTGGTGGTAAGCTTAGCCAGATCAATGGAGTGATCCGGCCGGGTATAGTTCACAGGCTTGATAAAGACACTTCAGGACTTTTAATTGTTGCAAAAAATAATAAGGCGCATTTGAACCTGTCCGAGCAGTTTAGCGGAAGAACTGTCCAGAAATATTACATGGCTTTGCTGGTTGGCCATCTTGAGCCACTGAAAGGGGTAATTGAAGCTCCAGTTGGCAGATCTTCCAGTGATCGTAAAAAAATGGCGGTAACATCGCTCCAGGCTGGTAGGAATGCGATATCTGCCTATGAGGTTCAGGAATATATTGGTGATTTCACTCTGGTAAAGGTTCGTATTTTAACTGGAAGAACTCATCAAATCAGAGTGCATTTTGCCTCGATAAAATATCCTGTTGTTGGCGATCCGCTGTATGGCAATGATAAAATCAATAAACTGTTTAAGGAAGAATTCGGGCTGGAACGGCAGTTCCTTCATGCGGCTGAAGTTGAATTCAGGCAGCCTTCATCAGGGGAGGATATTCACTTAAAATCAAACTTGCCAGAGGATCTGGAACTGGTTATTAAAAAGCTGCGTGAGATAAACGGTAAATTTAAGCGCTAATTCCTGTAATCTCAATAACCGTGTATTGCTGGCGATGGCCTTGGGCTTTGCTGTGGCGTTTCTTGGCGATAAACTTGAAAACCCTGATTTTTTCACCTTTGGTGTCTTCGATTACTTTTGCTTCTACAACGGCTCCTTCGACATATGGCTGGCCGATTTTAGCGTCTTTATCTGATTCTGCCACCATTAAAACGGTGTTGAATTTCAGTTTGGCACCAGCTTCTTCGTTAAGATGATCAACTTCAATTTTCTCGTTTGGAGATACTTTGTATTGTTTACCTGCAATTTCTACTACGGCGAACATGTTAAAGGGATTATTATTTAAAGCGGTGTAAAACTAAATTAAATCACTAAAAAAATCAACCTGAATTTCAATTGAACTTATTCATGGCCTGGTCGATTTTTCCTTCAAGAATGAGCAAAGCGGCCTGAGATGCCGAATCAAGAGCTGATTTAAGCAGTGAGGTATCGGCCTTTTGAAATGGAGATAAGACGTAAGAAGCAGCATCCTGTCTGGATATCTGTAGAGCTTCACGCGTTTCTATCCCTACCCTGATCCGGGGAAATCCTTCGCCTATGGCAGCTACCACTGATTTCATTCCATTATGGGTGCCGGAGCCTCCGGATTTGCGTATGCGGATTTTGCCGAGAGCTACATCAAGATCATCATAAATTACCAGTATGTCTCTGGGTGATATTTTATAGAAGTGTGAAACTGCCAAAACGGCTTCGCCGGAAAGATTCATGTATGTCTGGGGCTTGCAAAGGACAATTTTCTCATCCGCGACTTCCGCGAAGGAGATTTCCGCGTTAAATTTTTTTTCTTTTTTGAAAGGATCTGCCTCCAGACTGGTTTGTAAAAGGTCCAGGGTCATGAAACCCACATTGTGTTTACTGCCTGCGTATTCATTTCCGGGGTTACCAAGTCCTGCGATTAATTTCATTCTTAGCGCATTAAAAAGGTTTTACCGGCAATCCTGATTTTATCGCCCGGAATTGCACCAAGTGTTTTGAGCTCATTTTTTATGCCCATTTTATTCAGGAAATGATAAATCCTTTCCAGGCCTTCGGGATTGGATATATCAGTCATCTTTACCACCTGTTCAATCCTCTTGCCCGTAACATCAAAAATTTTACGTTCTTTTCCTGAAGCTGCTTCAAGTTTGGTTCTTTTGAATACTACCTGGAACTTGAGATTTTCAAGATGTGGTCTGAAAACTTTCTGTTCTTTTCCTTTGCTCTGATCAAGATCCTTAATTAAGGCTTCCTGTCTATTTGCCCTGAAGGCAGACACTTTTTGAAACATGGCATAAACAAGCTCTTTAATGCCGTGGCCAGTTACTGATGATATTTCGAGGGTGTTTTTTTTGAGTGAAGGATGAAGTTTAAACAGTCTTTTCTTAAAGTCTTCAAGGTCTTCGGGGAGAATGGCGTCGACTTTGCTAATGACTGTTAGCTGTTCTTTTTCTGCCAAGCGTTGATCGTAATTTGCGAGTTCCTGATTAATAATGTGGTAGTCGGTCGGGTCGTTTCTGGTTGGATCAATCAAATGTACAAGGACTTCTGTCCGGCTTATATGGCGGAGAAACTCGTGACCAAGCCCTTTGCCAAGGTGCGCTCCCTCAATAAGTCCCGGAATGTCAGCCACGACAAATGACTGGGAATTGCTTTTATCAAATTTGCCCATGTAAACAACGCCCAGATTGGGAATCAGGGTAGTGAAGGGGTAATCGGCAATCTTTGGTTTGGAATTGGAAATTCTGCTGATAAGTGTGGATTTACCTGCTGAAGGAAAGCCGATAATACCTACATCAGCAACCAGCTGCAGTTCCAGCATAATAGATTTTTTTTCACCTTCTTCGCCAAGTTCGGCGAAGTTGGGAGCCTGATGCGTACTGCTTTTAAAATGCGCATTGCCAAAACCGCCCTTGCCACCGTTTACTATTACAAACTGCTGGTTATGTGTCTTGAGATCAAAAATCTTCTGATTATTTTGGGGATCAAGGACGAGTGTGCCGGCAGGGACTTTTACAATCAGATCCTGTCCGTCTTTGCCGTGCATATTGTTTTTTTGGCCTTTGCCGCCGTCTTCAGCCTTATACAGTTTCTGGGTGTTGATATCGGCCAGGGTGTTAATGTTTTCATCGGCAATAAGAATAATACTGCCCCCTTTGCCTCCATCGCCACCATTTGGTCCGCCTTTGGACACGTATTTCTCACGTCTAAAGGCGACAGCCCCGTCGCCTCCGCGGCCGCCTATGAATTCAGCTATGGTTTGATCGCAAAATATACTCATGGCATTAGAATACTTTGTCTTGTTTTAATTTGAAAGTGCTTTTAAAATAATTGCGCTTTTACGGGGTTAAATTGACTTTAAACAGGGGCGAGTGGCGAAATGGCAGACGCGTGCGACTCAAAATCGCATTCCAGTGATGGAGTGGAGGTTCAAGTCCTCTCTCGCCCACCAAGAGACATGAAAAGGCTGATTTGGGTCAACGGTTCCAAAAAGTTTATCCAAACAGGTTCCTGATGAAGCTTTTCATGGGAACGGACTTTTTTAAGTCGGCCAGTTCTTTTTCTTCTGCTGTTTTTGGCGCCGGATTGATTAGATTCTTTAAATAGCCTGCTGCCCTGGAAAGGAGACTTGGTTTTGCGGGTTTGGGCTCATTTGGAAACCAATCCGGATAGGCGGCTACGAAGGCCTGATTTTCCTGTTCTTCGCGCAGATTTTTTTGATCCAGTTCCCTACCCTGTTCAAACCAGTTGTTTTCATTTTCATTAAATGAGTGCATTGGAGCCGGACCGGTTTTGGTATTTTCTTTTTCCGC
>JAGOLJ010000025.1 GCA_017994125.1 Candidatus Altimarinota bacterium | reverse complement strand
AAATCCCGGAGGCCAAAACCAGCGGATTTCTGAACTTTACGCCGCAAAAATCCACCGAAAGATCTGTCCCCTCTCTCTCACCTGAACCTTGCATCATAAAATCAACTTAAATTGGCAACATTTAAACATTATTTACCCACTAATTCAAACCGTTCACCCATTGACAAAATCGACAAAATCTGTATAATCAGCATCTATTGTTTTTATCCAAATGGAAAGCCCAAAAGCACCAAATAACGAGCTACAACAGACAACCGTCACCCCAAAAACGCCTAACATCCCCAAAACAACCATTCAATTAGAAGGCATCAAGCGTTATGTTAGAAACCTGATACGAAGAGTGAATCCTCTTGCCGTTGCCCTTTCGGCCTCTTTGCTACTGCACACGCCCTATCTGGCCGGACAACTCACTCCCCACCTCAATGCCGCCGCCACTGCCAATCTTAAAAAATTCAAACTGGGCACTCCTAAAACTAAAAAAATTGCCGAATTAAACAAGCAAAGAGAAAAAAATAAAGAAGCGCGAAAAGAGGAATTAGCCTTGGCAAAAGCAGAACTGGTCAGAAAAATTAATGCCGGAGAAGATATCGACCCAACGCAGGTCATTCTGGACACAATTGAATACCTGGAACAGGGGGTCGAACAGGAAGTAATCCAAAATGCAAAATCCAATCTGCAAAAAAAGACTACCGGATTAACCGCTACTTTACCCAAGGAGCCTGACCTTAGGGCTTTAAAAACAATCATGGAAAGTTTCTCCCCTGCCCAATCCTGGGATCCCCAGGAAATAAGAAGTGTCGCGGCAGATTCCCTTGCCTGCAATATCTGCCCGGAAAGCCAAATCTGCGATTCAGGCAATAAAATAATCGTCATGGCGTTTGCCAAACTCTACCCCGGATATAAAAACAGCATCTATATCCAAAGATTTCCCAAACACGTTCGCCCCCTCATCAAACTAGGGGGAAAGACTTTCGTCATGGAAACAGATGCGGAGGGAAACATCCATGAACTCCAACAAGACAGTCGGACCGGACTGGAAGATAACGTCATCATGAGTTTCACCGATTACCTTAAAATCTGGGCAGGACTTAACGCTGAAGCCTTAACCGATACCAGTTACAATAAAATCAGCCCAAACTCCACACTGGAAGCCCTAGACAGAAAACCTCCCCGAAACACCGATTCTTTAGTGGATGACCAGATAGGAAAAATATTTCCTCTCGCTACCGCCACCCCCGATGAAGACAAATCTGAACCTGTCATAACAATCCAGGAAACCCCGGAAAAAATTGACGCCCAGAATTTGGACATAATACACCTAAGCCAAGACACCCTCACTCAAGACCAAATTGACTCCTTTGACCTGGTTATTAACCTTCAAAATAATCCTGAACTGGATTTTCAAAAACCCGGAAAAACACCCGAAGAAATACCCGCCGTCATTTCACCATCTCCAGAACTGATTCAACGTCTCATTAAAAACAGCAGCAAAACCATCGCTCCAGGCGATGTTGCTTTCTATGATCCTTCCTTGCTGGAAACACTGCTCACCGATAAAACACCCTCTACCTACCCACGCAATTTTTACTTCAAGGGACTGCCATCAGTCCTAATGAACACCCTAAAAAAAATGGACAAAAAAAGTGCAAGAGGCATGGACATATCAATTGATCTGGAAAACTACACCTTCAACCCTGAAGAATTTGAACAATTAGCCAAACTGCCTTTTCCTATAAAACTCTTTATAACATTCAATAATCTCGATGATTGGGAAGCTTTTTTCACCACGAAAAACATCGACACTCTGGCTAAATCAAGATTCCTGGAAGTAACAATCGCAAGCAGCACTCCTTTCTACCTGGATTGCGAAAAAACCGTCCAGTCCCTTCTTCACCTTCCTCCCTATTCAGACTACAGCGTAAAACTAAGCATTTTTCATCAACAATACCTAAGCCTCCTCTTTCGCTATCCCGGACTTACACTTAAATCAATCCAACCATGGGGCATCAAACTACTGGAAGTCAAAATTGATGAAATCCCTCCAGACAAAAGAAATAATATCAACGATATCATCGAAGCTCTGCCCAAGGCCGAGCTAAAAAACAACGTCTACGACAGATATATTACTTACGCTCTTTATCATTACCTGCAAACAATCCCTGCAGGCAAGTTCGCCCCTCAGGTAAAACAAACTCTGGAGCGGCTCCACGCTACATTCATGGTAGACATGAAACTTACCAGTCCGGAATCAGAAGCCTTTCAAAAGCTGATAAGATCATTAGCCGAAAAAGATTCCACGGCAGTAGTAAACAGCCAACTCAACACCTATTTCCCCAGTACAACGCAGCAGCAACCTGCTGACTAAAACGCTGGCAATCGGATTTAGGTATATTCCACCTCAAAGCCCGCCCTTTCACCAAATTTATCCCGCCATTCATACATAATTTCACCATTCACCAGCGTCATAACCGGCCACCCCTTCAGCTTCCAATCGGCAAAAGGCGACCATCCGCATTTACTGAATAAAAACTCCCGTTCCACATTGCGAGCCAAATCCATATCAACCACAGTAAGGTCGGCATAATAGCCGTTCTCTATAGCTCCCCTATCCTTAATTCCAAAACATCTGGCCGGATTATAAGAAGTAAGTTCCACTACCTTTGAAATGCTTAACTTGCCCTCATTCACCGCATTAAGCAAAAGAGGCATCATCGTCTGTACACCAGGCAAGCCGCTCGGGGCCTCAGCATACGGGCGCATTTTTTCCTCATACAGATGCGGGGCGTGGTCAGTAGCAACCATGTCAATCAGCCCCTCTTTAATCCCCTGCCAAAGCGCTACCTGATCAGTCAAACCCCTGATTGGAGGATTAACCTTAATCAAGTTTCCATACATTTCATAGTCCTTATCAGTCAAAAAAAGATGGTGGGGAGTAACCTCCACGCTCACCTTTTCATCTTTGAACTTTTTGATAACTTCAAGCTCCGCCATTGTACTGCAATGAGCAATATGCACCCGCGCCCCGTATTTTTTAGTCAGATGCAGCAGATTTTTGACAGCAATCTCAGCGCAGCGGGGTGCCCTTACCAGCGAATGAACTTTAGCATCACCTTTTGTTCCGGAAGCCCGGCTTATTTCATCAGCATGAACAATTTTACCTTCCTCAATACATTCTTCATCTTCGGCATGTACCACCATCAACCCAGTATATTCAGCTAAAAACTTCTCCAGAACATCTTTTTTATCAACCAGCAGATTCCCCGTTGAACTCCCCATGTAAATTTTCACTCCGCACGCCCCGTGAACCTTTTTAATCTCTTCCAGATTATCCAAAGTAGCGCCCACGTACAGTCCGTAATTGACCAACGACTTCCCCGAAACCTCTCTTTTTTTAGCATCAAGACTGGCCTGATCAACAATCGGAGGTTTAGTGTTTGGCATATCCAAAACAGTTGTTACACCTCCAGCCAAAGCAGCTTTTGATCCGGTCACAAAATCCTCTTTCTCCGTTTGCCCGGGCGTACGGAAATGCACGTGCACATCAATCGCACCAGGCAACAGGTACTTTCCCTTAAGATCCTTCACTTCACCTTTCACCGGTTTAAAATCACCCTTCAGCACCTCCTCAATTTTACCATCACGTATCAACACACCGCCGTCAAAAACGCCCCGATGAGTAACTACTTTAGCGTTAGTTAAAAACAATTCGGACATGGGAAGATTGGGTTAAGTGTTAATTAACCTTTTACAAAGAAGCATAAACATCCTCAATCTGTTTCATCAGATGTGGCAGATCACCTGTGTTAACAAGTGTATAATCAGCCATCGCAATCGGCCCACCTTTTTCCACATTCTCAATTTCAGCATAATCACGCTTTACAGAATCAGCGTGCGGGATTGGTCTAATTTCGCGTTTGGCCAACCGATCGTGACGCAACCGCGGTGGCGCATAAACGGCCACAATCACCAAAGCTTCACCAAACTTCTCCTTCAAAACTTTATACTCCGACCAGCTGTAAAGGCCGTCAGCAATCACATTTCCACTCTTCAATCCCTCCTCAATTTTGGGCAGTGTAAGAATGGCGTAAGCAGCCATTCCATGAATTTTACGCAGATCTTCACGCACAAACCTCTCATTTGTTTCATTCACCTCCAACCCGCGCCGCTTTAATTCATCCATCGTCACCCCGCCAAAATAAACATAAGCCCAGTTTTTACTCTTAAAAAAATCACTAACCACCGACTTCCCGGACCCGCACATTCCAACAAGTGCAACAACTTTATTCATAAATTTTTTGTTAATTATTTTTGATCATGATCCGCGCAACAACCACCGCAACAGGATGATTTCGCCTCTTTCAATCCCTCACCGGTCTTATACCCGGCATTATATTTCTGGGTATCTTCCACCATATCACGCTCAGCCCATTCCCTTGTCCAATCTTCAACTTTATACTCCACAATATTTCCCTTCTCATCATTACCAAAAACATGGTTAATGCCCGCATTCAAAATCATCTTCTTACATATAAAACATGGGTATGCCTTCACCAAACCTTCCTGCCCATCAAGAACTCTTCGTCCATACAAATATAAATCCGCGCCAAGCAGGCTGACACCAGCCCTTGCCGCATTAATAAGCGCATTTTGTTCACCATGAACACTGCGACAGGTTTCATACTGCGTCCCTGACGGAATACCCAACTTACGACGAAGACAGAAACCAAGCTCCATACAATCTTTGGTTTTACGGGGAGCACCATTATAACCGGTCGCAATAATCTGATCATCCTTAACCAGAATACAGCCAAACTGTGTACTAAGACAGGTTGATCGCCTCGAAACTTCTTCCGCAATATTCAAATAATACTGTTGCTTTGGGATTCTTGCTGTTTGTGGCATAAAGATTTAGGTTATTGACTTTGGATCCAACAGTTCCGGCCTCAGATTAGCACAAAAAAAGTCCGGGGCAACTTGCACCACAGTTAAAACACAGCTAATTCAATGCAATCCACAAAAAAATGAGTTATAATAATACTGAAAATTGTAAATAACCGCTCCAAAAATAACCCGCCCAACATGTCCAAACTCCGCGTCGGATGGTTCTCCTTCAGCTGTTGCGAAGATTCCTCCATCCTCATGACCGAACTTTTAAACGACCACTGGGAAGAGTGGAAAAACCAGATCGAGTTCGTTCATGCCCGTATCCTGAAAAGCAATAATATCCTCAAAGACATTGATGTATCTTTTGTAGAAGGAGCCATTGCCAACAAAAAAGATCGCGAAGAACTGCTGCGCATCCGTGAAAACAGCAAAAAACTGGTCGCCATCGGGTCCTGCGCCTGCACCGGCATCCCCTCCGGCATGCGCAACCAGTTCCCTGCCGATGCCAAAGCTTCCATCCAATACCTGCTGGACCGTTATGGCTACGAACAGGAAGTTTTACCCCTGGAAAAAATCGTCCAGGTAGATGACAAAATTCCCGGCTGTCCAATGGTAGAAAACACCTTTCTTAAAATTCTGAATAAATACCTGGCAGAATTCGGAGTAATACCAAAAGCAGATCCTGCATAAAAATTAAATAATTTTACACCATGCACCGAGACCTCGACCTCTCCATTAATAATGTCAGCAAAATCGAAGGCCACACTGCCCTTGAACTCAAAATCCGTAACGGCATTGTTGAAGACGCCAAACTTAAAATCACCGAAAACCGCCGTTTTTACGAACAGGCCATTAAAGGCAAAAACTACCGCGAATTACCGCAAATGGTCTCCCGGATTTGCGGCACCTGCTCCATTGCCCATCTGATGGCCGGAATCGAAGCCGTGGAAAAAGCCCTGGGCTACAAACCAACACCCCAGGCCATGATCATGAAAAAATTACTAATATATGGCCTTTTCCTGCGCGACCACGCCCTGCACCTGTACATCTTTGCCCTGCCTGATCTTTTTAACAAAGATTCGCTTCTGGAGTTCGACGACAAAAACGAACTTGAGCACCAGCTTGTCCATGACGCCTTTGATCTTAAAAAAGCTGGTAATAATCTTTCTACACTCATCGGCGGACGCGCCGTACATGCCCCCATGCCAACGGTCGGAGGATTCCTGAAAATTCCCACCAAACCAGAAATCGAAAAAATCATCAGCGAACTCCAGGCCGTTCGTCCTAAAGTGCAGCTGGCCATGAAAACCTTTGCCGAATGCCCTTTTAAATTTGAAAGGAACACCCACTTCATCGGATTGACCAACAATGACTTCAACTTTATTGAAGGCGAAATCTGCTCCACTCAGGGCATGTGCATACCGGAACAAGCGCTTAAAAATCACCTCAAGGAAGTAGTAATACCTTACTCCCAGTCAGCCGGATACATAGCCCAGGGCAAAGAATATATGGTCGGCTCCCTGGCCCGCATCAACCTTAACGGCAAAAATCTGCACCCCAATACCCAAAAAGATGCCGCCGCATTTTTGAAATTATTCCCGTCGTCCAACATTTTCCATAACAACCTTGCCCAGGCCATCGAAATGCTCCACTGCATCGACGCCAGCATTGATCTACTGCAAAGCACCCAATTCCAGCCGGAACCGCCCACCCCACTTACCCCCAAAGAATGTGAGGGCGTTGGCGTAATTGAAGCCCCCCGCGGAACCCTTTACTACAACCTGCAAATGAACGCCCAGGGCATTATTACTGGCGGCGACATTATTGTTCCAACTGCACAAAATCAGATCAATCTGGAAAACGACATCAAGAAACTGGCCCAAGACAAAATTGATCTCCCGGAAACCGCCCTATCTTTTGAAATCGAAAAACTCATCCGGGCATATGATCCCTGCATGTCCTGTGCCTGCCACTTTTTAAAACTGAAATGGATTTAAGACGGCTAAACTCCAAGTAAATCATTCAACTCTTTTTCCAACATTCCTAAAATTCTATCCGGATCACCCACCGCAGGAACACCTAAAATGATGACCTTAGGCAATTTACCCAACTTCTTAAGCCACTTAAGATGAAAAGCAAGATCCGCGTCATGTACTGAAACATGAGGGGCATCGGCCAACTGTTCAACATCTTTTATCACCACAACCCTATCTATTCCAATTACCGTATCAACAATATAAACCGGATCATCCTCCGGAAAATTTTCAGTAGGATCAAACGCAACCAAATTAAGCCTTGGAAAAAGCTTTTCCAAATCATTTTTCAAACGCAAAGGCATATCATCCGCCTTAACAATTTCATTCCCACAAAAATAAATATTCCTCACGAATACAACTTATAAAGCAGCACCTATTTTATACAGATGCTGCTAAATCTCATCAAGAGACTTATCGTCAAGCTGCATTCTAACCAAAGCTCCATAAGCCGCACTTATTTTTTTCAAAACCAACTTAACCGATTCAAGCCCATCAGGAGAACTTGCTTCACGCAATAAAGTATCAGCCTCAACGGTTTTTGCCTTAAGCTTTTGTAAATAAGAAACAGCCAATTTACGGGCTTCCGGCTCCTTAACATACTTCAAGATACTATTTTCTCCACTTTCAATCCGGGCCAACTGAACAGCAGCCCCATAAATTTCCCTGTCTAATTTGTCTCTAAGTGTCATAAACCATTATTATTTATAAATTATGTGCAAAAACTATACCTTAATTTTAATAAAAGTCAAGGATTAATGTGCGCTGCAGCTATTCAACCACCTCTACTGCATGAGCCTGATGAACCATTACGCTGTCTCCAACCTTCAACTCACCTACAATCTCTGTTAATACATTTCTCTGCTTCCCATTTTCAAAGCAGACTGTGGCAAACTCCCCGCTCACCTTAACTACACTAGCCTTAAGAACCTTGCAAAGCTCACAGACAACATCTGGAGCCCCCTCATAATTTTCAGCCCTCTTATCAATAATCTGCTGATGACGCACCCAGAAATATTCACGGATTAAGGCCGGATCGTCCCATTTCATACACTTTTCTTTGGCAAACATCTTCAACCGTCTGGTCGCATTAGGAAACATCCTGACCAATTTTTCTTCATCAAAACCCTTTCCAGCCACCACTGCGGCCTTTAATTCCTCAAACTCGCGCTCATTCATTTGGCCCTTCGCCAAAGAGATCCCCGCGCAGGGAAAAGAATATTTCAAAAAATAAGCGCTCCCATCGCGACCGGCATCCCCATTTTCATCATTACCCAACGCATCATTCTTTTCCGGCATATTCATTCTTTAAAAAATCCTGCCATTTTCTTATTTGGACCTTCGGAACCTTTTCCACCACAACTCCTCCCTGAACAATCACATAATCACCAACCTTTAAAGCGGTTTCCAAAACCGCGGCCTCACGCACCTCCGAACCGTAATCAACCTTCACTTTATTGCCGGCCCTGCTTATCACTCTGCCGGGAAAAGCCAAACACATAACAATTTTATTTAAATACTATTGAAAAATTTTTCCCGAACAAATATACCTTACGTCAGCAAAAAAACTAAATCAAAAACATGGAACAGCCAAAGTTAAGCGAACAGGAAATAAGACAAATAGAAGATGAGTTGATTAAAACCCGCACCAAAAATATCCATGCTCTGCCCTTTCAGGGTGAAAACGGATGGATTATAACTGAAACTGTAAGTCTCCTACACCAAGTCGACCTGTTGAACATTAGAGTAAATAACTTTTCAGATCGTTATACCGTCCTAAAAGAAATAGATACCGTCCGCGCCAAAATCGCCCATCTAAATGAACAAATCAGATTGACCAACCAAGCCTTATCTCCCAAGGACAAGAGCCAGTAAAGCCATTCTTAAAGCAATTCCATTCTGGGCCTGCCTAAAATAAGCGGCATTGGCCAAATCATCCATATCATTATTGATTTCACCAACCCTTGGCAAAGGATGCATCACCGTGGCTTTAGACCCCGTTTTTTCCATTAAGGCGCGATCCAGCACAAACACATCTTTTAGGCGTTCGTACTCGGCAGGATCAGCAAAGCGCTCTTTCTGGATACGGGTCATATAAACAACGTCCGCTACCTTCAAAGCATCCTCAAGAGATTCAGTCTCCTCAACCCCGATTCCGCTAAAGTGCAGAAACTCTTTAACTTCCTCCGGGACACCCAGCTGCTTGGGTGAAACCAGAATCAGCTGCACCTTAAAACGTGAAAGCAAAAAAGCCAATGAATGAACCGTACGTCCGTTTTTCAAATCTCCAACCAGTGCGATTTTAAGACCGTCTATTCCTCCACGCTCCAGCTTCATCGTCAGTGCATCCAAAAGCGCCTGCGTGGGATGCTCCCCTGTCCCGTCGCCACCATTAATAACAGGAATACCAGCCCCGTCCGCCAGCTCTTTTACAGACCCAACCGCGGGGTGACGCATCGCAATAACATCAGCATAACCATCAACCATTTTTCCCGTATCATACAAAGTTTCACCTTTTTTTACCGATGAGTTATCAAGCCCGATTACGTTTAAAACCTTCCCTCCCAAACGCAGCATAGCCGTTTCAAAAGAAAGTCTTGTCCGTGTTGAAGGCTCATAAAAAAGTGCTGCCAAAACAACTCCTTCCATCAAATTTAAAGTCTTCTGTTTACGCGCCACAGGCAAAAACTCTTCGGCTCTCGACAGAATGAATTCAATTTCTTCCCTTGTTAAATCTTTAGTGGAAAGAATATCCGAACCGGCAAAGTTACGCATAAGACAATAGGTTAAGACTTGAGCTTTATATACCTTCATGCCGGGTCAAAAAAAATATCCCGGCAAAAATCCAGCTTTACAAACACAGGAAAAGTTTTACAGGGGAGTAATTATAATAATCGTTATGAATTATAATGTCCGGTGACCAACAAAAGTGACCCGCTAAGAAAACCTGCTAAAGTAACTCACTAAAAAATATAACTTTTATCATCTAACAAAAACCTATATGCACCGCACCCACGGGAAAATTGTACCGCTGATTCTTGGTACCATCGTCCTATCCACATTCTTTAACTTTCCTGTTGTCCAGGGACAAACCCAGGCAACGGCGGCCACCCCCTTCCCTGATGTCACAGCGGACAACGCCAACTATGAAGCCATTTCTTACCTTAAGACCAATGGCATCATTCAGGGTTATCCTGACGGCGAATTCAAACCGGCCAACGAAATCAACCGCGCTGAATTCACCAAAATTATTGTTGGAGCCCTAACCCAGACCCCAACAGGCAAAAACTGCTTCAGCGATGTAAAAGAAGAATGGTTCGCCCCATACATCTGCGAAGCCAAAACCAGAAATATTGTCAGCGGCTATGAAGACGGTTCTTTTAAACCTGCTGACCGCATCAAATTCAGCGAAGCTTCCAAAATCATCGCCAACGCTTTTGGATTAAGCTCAGACGACAGCGATCCCAACGTCTGGTACAAAAAATATGTATCGGCACTCGCCGGCAAGAAAGATATTCCACTCTCCATCGAATATTTTGACGAAGAAATCACCCGCGATGAAATGGCCGAAATGATCTGGAGAATCAAAGCAGAGGTATCGGACAAGGTAACCCGCACCTACAATGAAATCGCCGGCAACGGCCTTTTAAGCGGCAACACCTGCGCCGAACTACAGCAAAGATTTGCCTCAACCAGCACCTACCGGGGAGGAGTAATGTATAAAGATGTTGTCGAAGAAGCTCTTCCTGCACCAACCGCCGCCCCTGCCAATGCAACCGGCGCCGCAGCCGATATGAGCGGAGCATCATCCTCATATTCCACCACCAACATTCAGGTTGAAGGAGTGGACGAAGCCGATGTCATCAAGAATGACGGCAAATATATCTACCTTGTTAAGGGAAGCACCGTCCGCATCGTTCAGGCCTATCCTGCCGACACCATGACGGAACTGGTTACCCTGCAATTGGGCGAAAAGACCGAATCTTTTACGCCAAGTGAACTTTATGTTTACGGCGACCAGATGGTTGTTATCGGTCACGTCTATCACACCTACCCGGAAGTAACCGATTCATCCACCCAGACAACCCAAACCGACACCGTCACTTCCAAAATGATCGCCCCATACTATCCTTACTACAGCAGCCAGAGAACCAAAGTTTACATCCTTGATATCAAGGACCGCGCCAAAGCTGTTGTTTCACGCTGGGTAGAATTTGACGGCGACTACACAACTTCCCGCCGCATTGGTGACACCATGTACCTGGTACTCAACAAATACGTCTACTTCCCGCCACTTTACCGCATCATGGAAGACAGCAGCGGTTCCACCTCTGGCAGCTCCCAGACCACTCAAAACGTTGATCCAGCGACCCTGGTTCCTCAAATGATGGATTCCAAAACCAATAAGGACGAACCAGCTGCAGCCTGCACCGACATCAGAATCGTACCAAAATCCCATGACAACAGCTACCTTATAACAGCTGCCATCCCATTAAATGATCTAAGCAAACCGGTAAACAGAAGCGTTGTTATTGGTAGCGCGCAAAACGTTTATGCTTCATTAGACAATCTCTATGTCGCTTCCACCGACTGGAGCGGAGGTTTCTACAAACCGGAAGGATATAACACCACCTCACTCTACAAATTCGCACTTGGCGACGGTAAAATTGAATACCAAGGCACAGGCTCAGTCCCTGGCACAGTACTTAACCAGTACAGCATGGACGAAAAAGGCAGTTACTTCCGCCTGGCTACAACCAAAGAAGAATCTGTCTGGGGTAGAAGCAGTAACGCTCTTTACGTCCTCGACAAAGACATGAAAGAAGTTGGCAAGATTGATGATATCGCCCCCGGCGAAAGCATCTATTCCGCCAGATTCATGGGCGACCGCGCCTACCTTGTCACCTTCAAACACATCGATCCTCTCTTTGTTATTGATCTTAAAACCCCTACAGCCCCAGCCATTCTGGGCAAACTGAAAATCCCTGGTTATTCAACCTACCTGCACCCCTATGATGAAAATCACATCATGGGCTTCGGCAACGAGGTCGATGAAACCATCGACGCAGACAAGGTCCATTCGGAAGATGCCGTCTACTACACCGCCGTCCAGGGCATGAAAATCGGCATGTTCGATGTCACCGACGTCAACCATCCTAAAGAAATGTTCAAAGAGGTTATCGGCGACCGCGGGACAACCTCTGAACTGCTCTCCAATCCAAAGGCTCTGCTTTTTGATAAGACCACTGGACTTCTCGCTTTCCCCGTAACCGTATATGAAATCCCGGGTGGCGAAGACTGCTATAAATACACCTATTCAAGCTGTCCAACCACATCCGGCACCTGCCGCAACATTTGCGTCCCTTCATCATGCACCTTCGATAACGGCCTGCAAATCTGCACCGCCGACTGTGACGGACCCAAGAGCTGCGTCAACGCCGAAGTCACCTATGGTAAACCAACTTTCGACGGAGCCTATGTCTATAACGTCAACCTGACTAAAGGCTTCCAGTTAAAGGGTAAAGTCAGCCACTACAGTGTCGACGACCAGACCAAAATGTTAACCAACGGCTACACCAACTGGGAAAAGACCATTCAGAGAGCCATCTATATTGGTGAAAATCTCTACACCATTTCCAGATCCATGGTAAAAGCCAATCTGCTCTCCACTCTTGCCGAACTGAAATCCATCACCCTCGCCGGAGACAGCAGCTACGACTATCCGATCCCGCTGCCGTTATAGAATCACCATAAACTCATAAATCCGGCCAGCTCCGGACATGAAAAACACAAAAAGCCCCCGCCGCGCGATAAGCGTGGCAGCGGGGGCTTTTAAATTAATCCTTCTGGTGCGCCCGGCGCGATTCGAACGCGCGGCCTTTGGTTCCGGAAACCAACGCTCTATCCAACTGAGCTACGGGCGCATGTTGTGGGATTTTGTCCTATTCGTTCTTTTTGTTTTGTTGCCAGCACGCGTTGCGCTTTTTATATAAGCCGCAGGCGCTCCAACTGAGCTACGGGCGCATGGATTTAATGCTTCTCGGCATACGGGTAGTCGCGGAAAAGCGAAGTTATAATAAACAAAATATCCGGATTAAAACAATCAAAAGATTAACATAAACACATTAATCACAATAAATAACAGCAAAAGTAAAGCAAGCTGTATTGAAAAATAAAGCGCACTGCCTTTTAATCTGTGAAGCAGAGAAAGATAATTTTTCAACAATCTGATAATGCCTAAAGGCAAACTCGTCCTTAAAGACGGTCACGAATTCCCCGGCGAAATCTTCGGCGCAGAAAAGCCATCAAGGGGAGAAATCGTTTTTTCGACAGGCATGGTCGGCTATCCGGAAAGCCTTACCGATCCATCGTTCCATGGCCAGATTTTAACCTACAC
>JAGOLJ010000120.1 GCA_017994125.1 Candidatus Altimarinota bacterium | reverse complement strand
CGTTAATACTTTCCACTATCTGAAAAGGGAAGGGACCGGGTTTTTCAACGGGTACTAACTTGCCTTCATCATCGTATTTGCCACGCCAAACGAGTTCGGTTTTTTTGATTTCAATTTTGCTCATAGTATTATTTTTTCTCTTTTAATTGTTTCTGTAATTGTTTGCCTTTTGCCGTGAGGCGGTATTTTTGGTTTGGGTCATTGGGATTGTCAGGGATTGTCATTTCAATCAACTGCTGCCTCAGTGCCGGATAAATATAATTTTCCCGAAATGTTTGATTGTGCTTCATTTCGAGTATCTGCATTAATTTCTGTCTTGTGAGTTCTTTATACATCACGAGAATCAGTCTCTGAACTTGGTCGGTAACTTGGTCGGTAACTTGGTCGGTAACTTGGTCGGTAACTCTAACTTTTCTCCAGAGAATGGCCCTGAAGGAGGTTTCCTGCATAAATTCCGGCTCTTCCAATCCAGCGCTGATACAGTTTTTCACCATATCAGGAATACCGGTGCCCAGGCGCTCTATATAGCCGGCATAAAAAAGCGGTTCGGCTATCAGCGGATTGGCCGGGAAGGATTCATGGTCTTTCTTCAGGTCGGCCAGCGTCAATTGATGCGGCAGGCGTCCGGGATTCCAAATCTCTACCCGGTTTCTGAAAACCATCACCTGCACTGAGCCCGTGCTGGTATAATCGCGGTGGGCAACGGCATTTACAATGGCTTCGGTTACCGCCATTCGCGGAATTTCATATTTCACATCCACATCCACTGACTGGCTTCTATCGCCTACATACACATCAATGCGTGAAAGCACAAAATCAACTGCCTGATCCACCAGTTGAAACACATCTCCTTTATATACCTGGTAGGATGGAATGGGTTTTTGAATCTCATTGCCGTGGAACAGGGCACACCGTACTTCTGAAGAAATAAAGAATTGTTGTGGATTTTTTCCAAACAGCAGGATGGCCGCATTGGTAAGTTTTCCGTTCTTAATCAAATGCAAATGCGTAAGGATCTTTTCAACACGTTCATCCGGAGGCAGGGGAAATCCTCTTTTTCTTCGGGCAGCTTCCACAAACCATTTAATTCGCTCGTTAGCAATGTCTCCAATCACAGCTTCTTTGTAAATGGAAGCATCGAACGGGCCTGTACGTATAAATTCTTTTTCTTCCAGAAATTCAACAAGAGCAGAATATATGGCTGTTTTAAGTTCACTGGGGTCAGAAAACCTTTTGCGGACTACAGCATTTTCAGCTTTTTTTATAAGACCATGTTCTTTGGGATGCCGCTCTTCGTTTTTATGGTTGCTGATAAAAATCAGTCGGGTTTTGCGTTCACTGCTTGCGAGGTCATATTCGTGTTCAGTCGGAGAAATCCCTATATTGTCTACAAAACCATATTCTTTTCCGAAAATGCCAAGATAGATATCAGATAGCCGGACCTCATCAAGGTATGCCTCCGCTGCCCTTTTATCTTTTGCAGGCAGGTTCTCAAAAATAAATACCTCAAAAAACCGTCCCAGCAAGGGATCGGATGTGATATAATTAAAAAGCATTTGCCTTTCTGACGCAAATTCTGACTGCACGCTGCTGATAAATATTTTGAGTCTGCTCATACTGTAACCCGGCAAAAATGTTTAAAATCGCATTCTTTACAAACCTTTGTCTTATCTGGTTTGGTTTTAATCTCAAAATCTTTGTTTATAATACACTTCGCCACCGAGTCAAAATGCTTGCCGGCAGCTTCAACCAGTTTTTCATCATAGTTGATTTCCATCAGGGCATCCTTGCGGTTTTCTTCGGCAGTCCAGTAAATGTATAATCTTTCAGGGTCTTTCCGGTAGCGTTCTTTCAGAATATGTGCATACACATGAAGCTGGTAGCGATATTTTTCCAAAACAGCATCATTCTTCACAGGACGGGGCTGGCTTTTAAAATCCAAAACTTCAAGCTTATCATCCTTGCCTAATAAAAGATCAACCTTGCCATTAATAATGTAGTCGTCCTTTTCGTAGGAAACATCAATTTCGGTTTCAATTACTCTGTTAAGCAAATCTTTGTTATTAATGAAATAATTTAAACAGTGTCTTAAAGCCCCTTGCTTTGGCAAGATTCCAAGAGGTCTATAACCATTTGCAAGAAGTCCTTTGTAGTTATTTTCAAAATCTTCGGAAATGATTTTCTCCGTCACTTTTTCACCATCCAGGATTCTTCGATGAAGGTCTTCAATGGTTTGGTGAACCAGAGTTCCAAACAACAACTGCCCGGAACGGCTCGGTGTAAATTCGTATTCCTTGTAAAACAGGTATTGCCTTGGACAGGTTTCGTAAATATTGATATGTGATGTGAGGGACAATGATTTTTTAGGCACATAAGGATCTTTTGATTGAAAACGTTGTGCTTTGAGTGTTTCTTTTTTAACGTGAGGCCATTGGTCAAGCCCCTCCCAAACCGTATCAAAAATATCCTTTGGTTCTCCACTGCTCGACAATACCAGTATTTTCTGAGGTCGTGAGAAAGCAACATAAAACAATCGTGCATGGTCAAATTGAGTAATACGGTTTTCAGGCTCAAAAACTTCTCTTGAATAAAAAGGAGACAGAAAGCGGTCGGTTTGTTTGTTTACGCTATACTGCTTATCCAAAGAACTTACCACAACCACCGGGAATTCAAGTCCCTTTGACTGATGGATGGTCATAATCTGAACATAACCTTTGGGAATTGGGTTGTTTTCATCTTCAAACTCATTCTGTCCGGTATTAAAAAGCAGATTGAAAAAACTGTTGAAAAGGCGGTATTTAAGAGCCATCTTATTTTTTGCACTGATGAGCGGAATATGATAATACGTCATGAATGAATTGATAAGAGAAGAAAACTGCGATAGATTTCGAGCAGCATTTTCATCTTTCAGATAATCG
>JAGOLJ010000119.1 GCA_017994125.1 Candidatus Altimarinota bacterium | reverse complement strand
GAAGCGGTGATGGAGAAGGCTGGTATTAAAGACTTTATCACCTTTATTTTTGTGGCCGAGGAGTTGGTCGGGGACGGCAGGCTGGTAAAAGACAAGGTAAAAAACGTTGTGCCAGGGCAGTAACTATGTTACAAAATAAACTGACTCCTAAGCTATTAATGAGTCAGTTTATTTTGATTTTAAAACATGTAAATGGAGAAGAGAAAAGAAGCGGCAATGACTGTTGAGCATGAGGACAGTTCAACAGCGATATTTGAATGGACTGGTAAGAGCTGCAAAATAGCCTGATTAATAAGTATGGGTTCCGGGGGGTTATTAAAATCAGTAAGATTAATTGCTTTGAGGCTGAATTAGAAGGCATCCATTTTGAATTCACAAAAGGCATCAGGGCCGATGAAATCCTAAATGGAAAGATATATTTTAATGGCCTTGGCACAATCCTTTACAGGGATCCACGGCCTATACAAGGTAATAATTTAGACGAAGTTTTTGCGGATGAAACAGATAGTTGGCTTGGGGAAGTAGGAGGCTCAATATACTTATTTCAAGCCGGCATAACGCCGGGCAATAGCTTTATTGCGCCGATGCTGCACAGACCCGAATTTGCCGGGTTTAAATATGTAAAGCTTACTTGTAACAAAGAAGATGAGGTTATGGTGCTGGGAAACGGCCGGGCAATATCGCGTTTTTATATAGAAAGAAAGCATATTATTTACCTGGAATTGGAGAAGGAAGCAGTTGTAACAGTAGAGCGCCCTGGCGGTTCTACAGCAATATTTGAATGCAGTGACACAAATTTTAAGGTGGACTGATAGTAAATTTAGCGATGTTAACAGGAGAAAGTAAAATACTGTAGAAACTAAAATTTAGGAATAATTACTAACCTCGACTTTCAAAAATATACCCTTTCTTAAAATTATTTTTGGAAAGGGGTTATTTTTTGGGCCATTTAAGAATTTTTGAAATAAATTCCCGGATGAAAGAAGTTGAAATAGACGCCAGGGCTTTCTAATAGCAGATGATTAAAGGCCTGGGAAGAAGTAAAGGGGGGAGGGTTCGTATGTGCAAGCAGGAAATTCCGCCGGCACTGAACCGTATTCGCGGTTTGCAGGGCATGGAGGAACTAAAGCAGCTTATTGAGGAATGGCAGGTAGTATCTCAGAATTTAAACAGGTTGCCCGGGAATACCTGGATCAAGCTGCCGAACTGCCTTTTGGCGACGCAGTCGGGCTCAGGGATTACCAGGGTGCTGGGCCTGGTGGCGCAGTTTCTTGAAGAGGCCAGGCTGTTTGAGTTTGTCGGCGACATCAGATATTTTGAATTTGTTTTGGACAGGCCTGCGGATCCGGACTCCTTTCCGGCCTTTATCCGTTTGATGGAATATATCCAGGTGGCCGCAGGCTTCCGGGGGACCTACCGGGGCATCGCCTGCATAGACATATCGGAATGGGCCGATGACCCGCGCGATGTCAGGTTCATCAGGTTTTTAGAGTTTGCTGCCGATATTAACGACCAAATTTTATTTTTTTTCAGCATTCCCCTGTTGGATGAGAAGAAGATCGAAGAAGTCGACGCCGTTCTGCTGTCTTACCTTCGCATCCACCGACTGAAGCTGACTTTTCCCGCCAGCGAATTGCTTTTCAGGCATGTTGATGAAAGGCTGCGGGAAAAAGGATTTAAGCTGGAAAAAAGGGCTGGTGTCATGCTGAAAAAAATTATAACCAGCGCCCGTGAAATGCCGGGCTTTGACGGGTACAAGACCCTCAACCAGATGGTTGACGAGATCATATATGAAAAATGCTGTGACAGTATTCTGAACGATAATATTATCGCCGCTAAAGATTTGGGGCTTTTTTCCCCTGACGGGTACTGGCTCAGGCAGCTAAACAGAGGCAAAGCGCTGCCCAGGAAAATGGGGTTTATGGTTGACGGCAGGTAGAAGGGAGGGATGGCCAATGCCCGGTTTTGATAACTGCGAAGCATACAAGTACAACATGTATGCCAATGTTTCAGCCCACAACAACACAAGATGGGCCACTGATGATGAGATGAAAAACTCGCTCAGGGAAATAGTAATAAATGAGCGTCATTACTCCTGTGGCGGAATACCCTTGCTGAGCGACGGCAAGGTCGCTTATGTGGACAGTTCCGACACGCACTCACTTATACTGGGAGCTACCGGTTCGAAGAAGAGCAGGCTTTTATGCATGCCGTTGCTGCAGATCCTGGCCAAAGCGGGAGAGTCCATTATTGCCACCGATCCAAAAGGGGAATTGTATGGACGGACTTCAGGAATCCTGAAGGAAAACGGTTATAAACTGGTGGCGCTCAATTTCCGCAATCCTTCGTTCGGCGACGCCTGGAATCCACTAGCTCTCCCGTACCGGTTCTATCAAGCGGGGGAGAAGGACAAGGCGGCTGAAACACTCAATGATTTTGTATTTTGCAATATAACTAATAAATCGGCCGACCCATTTTGGGAACAGACGGCCGGGAATTTCTGTTTTGGCCTGCTCTGGCTCCTGCTGGAATGCGCCAGAGAAGAAGAGGTCAATGTGCGCAGCCTGGCTTTTCTGCGGACATACGCAAAGGCATTTGAAAATGACGGCCCGCTGGACTTCCTGTATAATTTTTTAAATAAACAGTCGCTGGCTGCCATCAGCCTTTCTGGTACATTAAATTCCGCAGACAAGACCAGGTCCAGCATACTGGTTACTTTTGACCAGATGTTCAGGATTTTTTCCGCCCAGCAAAACCTGTCTGAAATGCTTTCTCATAGCAGTTTTAACCTGGACCGGATCGGCCTGGAAAAGACAGCGGTGTTCCTGATCATGCCCGATGAGAAGAGTACATACCACTTCCTGGTCAGCATTTTTATCAAACAGTGCTATGAGTCTTTAATCCGGGTGGCCCAGGAACAGCCGGGCCGCGCACTGCCGATCCGGACAAATTTT
>JAGOLJ010000118.1 GCA_017994125.1 Candidatus Altimarinota bacterium | reverse complement strand
GAGGAAAATTCTGCAACACAGGAAGTTGGAGAAGTTTCAAAGATTGTTAAGAGAAAGGCGTTTGTGATGGAAGCAATGCATGAAGAAGAGGCGATTGAACAACTGGAGCTTCTTGGTCACGCTTTTTACGCTTTCCAGAACAGCGAGAACAACCGTTTCAATGTTGTGTATAGGCGTGAGGATGGAAGTTACGGGCTGATTGATTTCAAGTCGGAACAATAAGCACTAACTTTACAACGATATGGGGTGGACAATTCTTTTTTTTACGGCGGTAGCCATTTATTTTGTTTATGCGCTTTTTCGTTTTGAAAGCGCAATGCTGTGGCTGCCTTTTTTTATTCCGCTTTATCTTTGGAAGGTGGAAGTTAAGGGGATCCCTTTTACTCTGATTGAATGTTTCTCTTATGCTGTTCTTTTAGCTTATTTAGTCAGGCTTATTTATAACCATTTTTTTAAGAGGAGAGAACGTTGCTGGTGTGAAAATATGGCTGACCTGGTTAAACTTAAGAAAGAGGATAATTTCCCCTGGAAATTTTTTGTACTATTGGTTTTAGTCGTTGCTGCCTCAATTTATTCAACTCTGATTGTTCCGGAAAAATCTTTTTTGATTGATGGAGTGACTCCGTTTATGGGAAGGAATGTTGCCCTTGGAATGTTAAAGGGATGGATTGTTGTCCCAATAACCATGTTCGTTCTGTTTTTTACTGTTATAAAAAAACCGAAGACGATTTTGACCATGTTTAATACCTATACGTTATCAGCTGTTTTTTTAAGTCTGTATGCTCTTTATCAGGTAATTACCGACAGTTATATTACTCCTGATGCAAGGGCTTCTGGTCCTTTTGAGTCTGCTAACTATTTGGCGTTATATATCAGTCCGGCGGTCTTATATTCGCTTATCAGAATTAAGGAGGCGGTGGTGGGGGTGGCCGATCCGGAAAAGGGGATTTTGTGGAAAATACATTTTAAACGCAGGGGAAGACCTGTAGAGAATGTGAGTATTTTGGGTTTTTTGGGAGCGTTTTTAGTGCTTTTTATTGCCCTGCTGTTTAGTAAATCCTATGCAGCAATTTTGGCGGTTGGTGTGTCGGTTATAGTTTTCTTTGGTCTTGAATATTATGAGTTTTATAAAGCTAAGCTGAAATTAAAATTTCCCTGGAAAAAAGTTTTTTGGGGAGTAATGGTTGTTGCTGTTCTGGCGTTGCTGGTTTACATTCTTGATCCGGAAAAGTGGGAAGAAATGTTTAATTTTGCCAGCCGCAACTCTTCCAGCGTCAGGCTTCAGGTCTATACGATTGCATGCCATTTGTTGATGACACATGGCATAACGGGAATTGGCCTTGGCCAGTTTCCGCTTGTCTACCAGCATGAAAGTTTAAGGGTGTTGGGGGAGTTGCCTTATGAGTTGAATATGCCCCATCCCCATAATTTTTACGTAGCTTTGATTTTAAACATAGGACTGGTGGGGTTCATAGGAATAATGTGGCTGATTTATATGGCTTTAAAGGAGGCATGTTCCCGTTTTAAGAGCTTTGCCTGGTCTTCAGTCGATTCAGTTTCAAAAGTCAGGGTGATAAGTTTTTGTATGTTGTTGATCATCCTGATCCACGGGATGTTTGATACACCGTTTTTTAAAAACGACCTGGCGATGCTGTTTTGGATTATAATCGCAGGGCTTCTTGTTCCTGTTGAGGAGAAATAGGTATTTAGTCCGGGATTGTTACCCTTTGTGCTCCCGAGGGAGAACCGGTTTTGAGATGTTCCGGTCTTGGGAAGTTGTCTCCGGCTGGATTTGCTTAAGTATGACTTGTGATCTTCTGGTAATACCTTCCTGCAAGTTTGAATTGCGGTGTAGAGGAGGCGCTCCTTGTGATGGCGGCGCACTTTTTATTGCCCTTGGAATGCCAGGCACGGTTGAGGGTGCGTCATTAAGGAATTTGTCCAGTTGTGACATTATTTTTTTGTCGGTGGTATGCATGATACTGATAATGCGGATACTTGTAATCTTGCTTATTTCTTCTGGGGACCGGCCTAGATGTTTTTCGACTTCAATAACGAGCCCCTGTTTCTTTAAATGTTTTCCAGCCGCTTTCCAGATGGCATAGCGGACATCCTGGGTTGTTGGATTTGGATTCAGTTTAAAATAGATGATTAATTCACTTTTAATCGCTTCCTGGATAGACGGAGGGAGTTTGTGCCAACTGGTAAATCCATTAAGGATGATTCCGAGGTTTTCCCACCGGCTGATGGTTTCTGCGTATTCATTTGGTTCCAGACCCTGTAGCGCTTCAAGTTCATAGACTTTCTGGTCGATTCCCAGGCTTCCGCATACGTAGGGGAAGTCTTCGGGGAGATAGGCTTCGACGCTGAGGTTTTCAGAATGAGGTTTTTCAGGCATTGAAGTGTGGATTTAGTTAGTTTTTAAATCGGCGGCATTATATCTTAAATTTTTCTGTTGTCGATATTGATGTTGCCTGATTATGATAGTGTGTGCATGGTATTTTGTTATTGAAGATTAATGGAAAAGTTTACAGCTTTAGTTGTAAGGGGTAGTGGAAGGGGTCATGAGCTTGGGTTTCCCACGATTAACTTAGAGGTTGAGCCGGAAAATCTAAAAAATTTTACAGAAGGTGTGTATGCATGTTTGGTTAAGGTGAAGGGGCGTGATTATATGGGAGCTGCCAGTTTTGGGGCGCAACCAACTTTTGGTTCCAAAGAAAAAAAAATGGAAATTTTTCTGATTGGATTTAGTGGAGATTTATATGGCGAAAAAGTTGAAGTACAGGTATATAATAGGTTGCGTGAAGTAAGAAGATTCAGTACGCCTGATGAGTTGAAACGTCAGATTGAAGATGATGTTCAGCAGGTCGTAAAGGTTTTACAAAAAATTAAAATTTTATAAAGAGATAAATGATTAAATATTTAAAAAGCAGAATATCTGATAATAATCCGTTCAGATT
>JAGOLJ010000117.1 GCA_017994125.1 Candidatus Altimarinota bacterium | reverse complement strand
CAGCCAGGATGAGGAGATGACGTTTCAGTTTCATGGGATACCAAGAAAAGGTAACCAAACCGGATGAGGATATGCGTGAGATGGCGTCCAAGGGGTTGTGCGGGGAGCGGAGTTATTTACCCTAGGGGGTAAAATTAGATGTGAGGTGCCGAGGGCGCTATCTGGAAGTGTACAGGTTTAGGCCAGGATCTGCAAGGATGGGGGAAGGAACAAGATAAGGACTGGGATTTTTCTGATAGTGGAAAAAGGCGGCGGCGGCGATCATGGCAGCGTTGTCCGTGCAATAGGCTATCTTGTTTGGATAGCGCAGGCGCGGCTCCTGGTGCTGGCCAGCTCCCGGTGCTGGCTGGCTCCCGGCGCTGATTTTTTGGATGACCAATTCCCGCAGGCGCTGGTTAGCGGAGACGCCGCCGGCGAGATGGACTTCTTTGGCGTGATATTTGTAAGCGGCGTGGAGGAGTTTATCAGAAAGGATCTGGCAGACACTTTCCTGGAAGGAAGCGGCACAATCATTGATGAAATTCTGATCAAGGGTGATATTTTCCCCTGTGTTTTTTCGCTGGATCATTACCTGAGTAAGTACGGCGGTTTTTAATCCGGAAAAACTGAAATCGAAACTGTTTTTGTTAAGGTAGGCACGTGGAAATTTGATGGCGTCACGATTGCCTTTTTCGGCGGCTTTGGAGATGGCGGGGCCGCCGGGATACCCAAGGCCAAGAAGCCTCGATACTTTATCAAAGGCTTCGCCGGCTGCATCATCAAGAGTTTCACCCAGGAGTTCAAAGTCAGCGTGAGAACGCATTAGCACGAGTTCGTTGTGACCGCCCGAGACAGTGAGGATTAAAACCGGAAACTGGATAGGATCAGCCGGACTTTGGTCCAGCCAGTTGGCATAAATGTGGCCGGCGATGTGATTAACCGGGATGAGCGGTTTATTATAAAAGGTGGCAAGGGTGGATGCGGCAGTGGTGCCAATGATGAGCGAACTCAGGAGGCCCGGCCCCCGGGTTACGGCGATGGCGTCGATAGATGAAAGATTGAGCGCGGCGGGGTGATTGAATGGGGACGTGGCACGCGCCGAGGTTGAGCGGCGGGCAGGGGAAATTGCACGCGCCGAGGTTGAAGCGTGCTTAGGGGAAGTGTCTGTTTTGCCAAAGGCAATTTCAAGTGCTTCGCTGATGACCGGTGAAATTTTTAAAACGTGCTCGCGGGCGGCCACTTCGGGCACGACGCCGCCCGTTTTTTGATGAAGGGGGATTTGTGAAGCAATGACATTGCTTAAAACTACTGTCCCGTTTTCAACGACGGCGGCGGCGGTTTCATCGCAGGATGTTTCGATGGCCAGTATTTTCATATAATATTGACAAATTTCAGTTTTTGCAGATAATGGCACGGCGTAATTTTAATGATTTTAAGAACTTATGGCTATAGGAAGTAGTGAAAGCGATTCTCCAGCCTTTGAACCGCGTTACAGTGAACCCATAGAGGACACTTATGATTCGGAATATCCTGATTCGGTAGCACCTGATTCCGAACCGAGCGGAATACATGCTTTTAAAGTTATTCCGGAAGAAGTGTCGTCAGCGGTCAGAAACAGAATTTTGGGAATTCCTTCACTGAAACGTCCTGATGAAAAAAAAATATTCCAGGAGTACCGCAGGCTGGCGCTTGGCGCCGTAAGGATGGATGGGATGGTTCTAGAAAATTATCCGGGACTTTGGGATGACAAGGAAATAGTGATAGCCGCAATAAGGCAAAATACAAAAGCTTTTGCGTTTGCTTCGGACAGGTTGAAAGATGACGAAGAGGTCTTTACAATGGTTCTGAATATTACGCCTCTAGACTGCCGTTACGGATCGAAAAGACTCCAAAACAAATACCAACAGGAAATCCTTTGGAGTTCTTAAAGTCTGGACATTTATGATAGCTGCCGCACCTGCAATTATCTCCGCCATGACAATGCTTATGTCGTGTAAGGCACAGCTTTACTGTACCTTTAGCCATGTGGCGGAAAGTGAACGATTATCGGCAAAAACGAACAGGACACAGGTGCTGTCATACACTACAAAAGAGCTTCCTGATGAGGTTATTTTACCGGTGCAATTCACTTCGCAGGCGCCAACCGGCCATTGGGGAATACCTTATAATGAAGCATGTGAAGAAGCCTCATTGGCAATGGTACAACACTACCTGAAAAATATTTCCAATAATGTACTGGCTGCTGATGTTGAAATAAAAAAGATCCTGCAATGGGAAAATGATAACGGCTATGGCATAGATGTGTCGGCACAACAGACTTTAACAATTGCCCAAAATGTTTATGGCCTTAAAGGAACTGTTTATTACGGGGAAGATGTGACGGTCACAAAAATCAAAGAACTTTTAGCACAGGGGCATCCCTTAATTGTCCCTGTGGCCGGGCAGGATTTAAACAATCCAAATTTCAGAAACGGCGGGCCACCTTATCACATGCTGGTAATTACCGGTTATGATGCCAATAATTTTATTACAAATGAACCTGGCACCAGCAGGGGAGCATCCTATAAATATCCTAAAGATGTTCTTTTTAATGCATTGCATGACTGGGCGGGCAGCAAGTCAAACGCAAGGAATGGTAAAAAGGCTTTACTGGCACTTGGCATGTAGGCACAAGTTTGATAACTGTTTTAATAACTGTGCTCCCGTTAATTTATAGTATATACTTTTATTGAACGTGTTTTATTGAACGTGACCCAATAAAAGTATGATGCCGACTTCAATTGAGATCATAAAAAAACTGCAGAAAGCTGGATTTGAAGCCTATTGGGCAGGGGGTTGCGTGCGTGACATTCTGCTTGGCATTAAGCCAAAGGATTACGATATTGTTACGAGCGCCAAACCGGAAGAGATTGAGGATATTCTTGAACATACGATTCCGGTGGGCAAACAGTTTGGTGTAATTTTAGCTGTCAGCAATGGGCACAATTTTGAGATTGCGACTTTCA
>JAGOLJ010000024.1 GCA_017994125.1 Candidatus Altimarinota bacterium | reverse complement strand
GCTTTTTTACCAGCCCACATCGCCAAACTTCCCCCCGGAAAAAATTTGCCACCTCTTTGGCAAAATCATAAAAATCGCCCGCCGTAAAAGAGTTAACCAGACGGTCAGTTATCTTCTTTCCCTTACGGATTTCTCCAGTCACGCCGTCAAATTCAATCACAGCCCTTTTATCCTTTGCTGCCCATAAATATTCAAAAGTATAAACAGGATAAAAATACAAACTCAATTCTTCAATCGCAATCTTTTCATCAACTACTTCATCAGCCTTGTAGGGTTTTACAAGCTCGTTCAATACCTTTCTGACCAAGAATGAAGCTTTTGTCTGCAAACTAACAACCATCGCCCCTTCCTTAAGCAAGTCCTCCGTACTCTTAATCTGCCTGGAATGGGCTTTTAAATATTTGACAAAATCCCCAACCTGATCAGTATGGGCATCAACCATCATTTCTTCCCGATAATTTTCTTTACAATGTTCAACCGCCGGCAAATCAAAACTGTGATCCTCCTTATTAACCCTGTAATCATCACCATAAAGTTCCACATCCATTACTACAGTTTCTACAGGAACCTTATAGTTAACTTTCCGCTTATATTCAAAACATGAATTCCCTACTATGTGCCAAAACGCCTGATAACGTTTTTCCTCATAGACAATCGAAACATCTTCCGCCTTAGGCTTAAGAAAAAACTGATTTATCATTCCCAAAGCTTTCACTTTATAAGCCGCAGCCTCTTTCCTTGCCTTTTCCCAATCCAACACATCCTGGATCAGCAGAAGTTTTTCGCCCTGTACCTTAATGCCGCCTAAAGTGGCGCTACTTTTACTGGAATCTTCCATATAAATGAATACTAAGTTGCAAACTGTTCAGCTCTTGTTTCACGGATCACAGTCACCTTTATTTGCTCAGGATACTGCAAATCACGTTCAATCTTTCTGGCAATTTCATGTGACATCTTAATGGCAGTAAGATCATCAATCTTTTCCGGAGTGACAAAAATTCTTACTTCACTTCCAGCCTGAACCGCATATGAACGCTTCACACCATCAAAAGAGTTGGCGACATTTTCAAGTTCTTCAAGGCGCTTGATAAAGGTATCCAAATTGTCGCGGCTGGCACCTGGCCTTGCATTTGAAATAGCATTAGCGGCACTAACAATCATCGCCTCCAAAGAACGTGGTTCCGGATCACCATGATGAGCTTCAATGGCATGAACCACCGCATCAGGCATGCCAAACTTCTTGGCAATATCGCGTCCAATCTGGCAATGATGCCCCTGGATCTCATGATCAACCGCCTTTCCTATATCATGCAGCAAGCCTGCTTTTCTACAAACATTCACATCTGCTCCCAGTTCGGAAGCCAAACTTGCAGCCAGGAAAGAAACTTCCAAAGAATGTTTTAAAACGTTCTGTCCATAACTTGTCCTGAACTTCAAACGGCCAAGCAGCTTGATCAGATTTGTATGCAGACCGGTAACGCTGGCTTCGAAGGCCGCTTTTTCACCAAGATCCTTAATCATGATATTAACCTCTTCCTTGGTTTTTTCTACTGTTTCCTCAATCCTGGCCGGATGGATGCGACCATCAGCAATCAACCTCTCCAAGGCAATCTTCGCAATATACCTTCTCACCAAATCGTAACCGGAAATCACAATTGAGCCGGGGGTATCATCGACAATAACATCAATACCCGTCGCCTGTTCAAAAGTGTTAATATTTCTTCCTTCACGTCCGATAATTCTTCCCTTCAAATCATCACTTGGCAGATTAACAATCGTCGCCGTTGATTCCGTAGCGGTTTCGGCGGCATACTTTTGTACAGCATCAGCCAGAATGAATTTTGCTCTTTCTTTAGCCTTTGCTTTTAGGTCATCTTCCGATTTCTGGATCTCCCGGACAATGTCTTCCTTATATTCCTCTTCAACCTGTTTCACCAGAAGATCGCGCGCCTCCTCCTTGCTCATGGCGCTAACCTTCTGCAATTCCTGGGACTGCAGATCATGAATTTTCTGTACATCTTCCCTTAACTGCCTGACTGAAGCAACCTTGGTTTCAAGCTCACCCTTAAGACTATCCACTTCCCGGACTTTTTTATCCAGCTGTTCCTCTTTTGTCACAAGCCGTTCTTCCGTTTTCCTAAGAACTTCCCGCTTCTTTTCTTCCTCCTGTTTCGCATCTTCCATTATCTTAAAGACCTCATTTTTAGCCTTAAAAATAAGCTCCTGTGATTTGGTATTGGCCTGCTGGATGATAAGCTGTCCCTTGTCATGAAGGTCTTTATTCCTTTCTTCAACCTGTTTTTTCCTGAATATATAACCTCCACCCAACCCAACTGCCAATGCCAATGCTATAAATAGATAGTTCATGGCAAATCTTGTTATTAATTATTATCCCCTGTGCTGAAAAACCTCTTTTAATCCGATATAAACCGTACAGCTTACTGTACGCGACAAATGCTTTCCCCCAGTTTTTGTATCAAATTTTGATTTAAATTGATGGTCTTCACTTGTAACTCTTTTATAAGGATTATTCCGAAGTCTTCCGCAAAAGGTTTCGACAACCTCTAAACAGCTGTCTGCAAAAAGCATACTTAATCCCTATTTAATAGTCAATTAAAGCGATAAAAGCCGATGTTTATCTTCAAGCCACAAGCCGCCATAAAGACTTAAAATGTTTTGACTTGCGGGACTTTTATTTCGAAATAATAATTAATTATCTAAGCTCCCGTTAAACTTTCTTTAATAATTTTTAGCTAAGATCGACCATGTTTTTAATAGAAAACCATGATCACAAACAGATCTATCCTGATCCCCCTGCTCTTTTCCATTATCATCTCTCCCTGCTCACACGCACAAACCATCTACGAGCTTGAAGCAACTCCCGCCGCCTTTAATTTAAACGGACAAACACTACTTATAACGGAAGTAAGTTTTAAAAACAGCGTTGCCGACTGGGCAGAAATTTATTACAGCTCAAACAACAAAAAAGACTTAAATCTTAACCAGTTTTCTTTTAAAGATGACTCTATTTTTAAAAGAATAACGGGCGACTACATTATTAAACCGGGATCATACATTATATTAAACTTCAAAACCGAACAGCCCGACCAGCCGCCCAATTTATATACAAAACGCAGCGGACTAACCGGCACCACCGAACAGCTCATTCTGCAGGGCGCGGATGGCAATATCATCGATGCCGTTTGCTGGGCCTCCGACTCCCCCACCGAATCGGAAATCAAGGATCAGGAAGAACTTTATAAAAGTGGAGGATGGAACTCTCCCAATCCCTCCCTTTGCGTCCAAAGTGAAAAAATCAAATCCAACCAGTCTATTATTCGAAATTCACAAAACGATACCAACAGCATAACCGACTGGCAAATTTCATCATCCCCCACCCCAGGGCAGGAAAATACTACATCTGAACAGGAAAAAACTTTAACCACAGAAACAGTCACCATCTCAAATCAAGATCTTCCACAAAACAACTCACCCCAAACCCCATCCTCAAACTCCATCACACAAACCAGCACAACATCCAAAAAAACCAATTCATCCACTAAAACCACCTCCAAGAAAACCAGCTCAACAACAACAAAACAACCAACCTCAACTACAAAAAACAAAAAAACAGCTTCCAAAAAAACTTCAAAATCCGTCATAGGCAAATACAAAAACGGGACACTCTCCTCCAACCTGTTGATATCCGAAATTTATCCAAACCCGGCAACCGAAGACACCAAAATAGAATGGATTGAACTGGAAAATCAGGGGGAATCCGAAATCAACCTTGGCAATTGGCAACTTGATGATAAAGACGGAGGCAGCAAACCTTATCTTTTTCCTGACACAACCATTATCCCTGCCGGTGAAACAATCCTGATATCATCAACAACATCAAAACTATCCTTATCTAACACTGGAGAAGAAGTTCGACTAATCAACTTCAAAAACCAGGTCATCAATTCAATAACGTATCCGGAATCCCCAAAAGGAAAATCTTACGCCTTTGTAAGGGTAATCAGCGATCAGGAAAATTCAACACCAGAATCAAAATGGATCTGGACAGATTTTAAAACGCCCGGCACCCCAAATCCCGTTTACTATCAATTTAATGGGACAATAACATCCGCTCCAAAGTTCAATACAGACTATACTTTCCGTATCACAACCAACAACACACAAGAAAAAGAAATCACTTTTACCGAAGACGTCATGCAGGCTCCACTGGCCAAAATAACATTAATACCCGGAAGTACCGGGGAATTTCTCTGCCGGCATGACGAAGCCAATCAAAAATATATCTTAACCAAATATGAAATCATTAAAACAGCACCCTCTGCTAATAACTTAAAAATCCTGCTCCCAGGTATAGCCGGAATATTATTGATAGTCCTTTCCTCAGCCGTGCTCATTTTTAGAAAGAAACTTTTTCATACCTCCCCTACCCATTAAAGCTGAAGTATTATATATTCAACATGAATTTGGTAACAAAGAATTATGTCAAAACTAAACAAATCACAAAAAATCTGGCTGATTGTCGGCCTGTTTGTAATTGGTATTCTTCTGGGCTTTGCCATTGGGGCTCTTGGCCTTAGCCTCAAACCAGCGACTATAAAACAACAGGCAGTTGTTAACATAAGCAACACCAGTCAAAAACTTCAGGTGGAACAGGCAAACTACAGCAGTGCAGTCAAAATTTTGGAAGAAATAAATGGCGTGAAACTTAAAGATGCTCCCACCATGGGTGATACGCAGGAAGCGAAAGTAATCATCATTGAATTTGCCGATTACCAATGCCTTTACTGCAAAAAATATTTTGACCAGAGCTTTAAAAAAATTATCGATACCTACGTCAAAACAGGAAAAATACTTTACGCTTTCAGGGACTACCCTCTTGAAAGCCATCCACAAAGCCTGATTGCCGCCTATGCCGCCGACTGCGCCTATGAACAGGGGAAATTCTGGGAAATGCATGACCTTCTTTACCAGGAAAATGACAAATGGATCAATAACGATAACGCCAAAAATATTTTCTCCCAATTTGCTGAAAATATCGGGCTTAACAGCACCCAGTTCAAGCAATGCCTCGATGAAGAACGCCCCCTTTTCAAAGTACAACAGGATATTAAAGACGGACAGCAATACAAAGTTGCAGGGACTCCCACCTTTTTTATAAACAATCAAAAACTGATGGGAGCGCAGGACTTCCAGAAGACCTTTGTTCCCTTAATTGAAGAAGAACTGAGCAAACCCCAGCCCAAATCCACGCAAAGCGAACAGGTTGTAAACTGAACCTGCATTCTTTATAGCGCACCTCCGCTGGAAACAACTTTAAACAGCATATCTGCCACCTGCCCTCTGGTCACGGACTTTTCCAGATCTCCATCATTAAAACCATCCCACAGCCAACCGCGTCTTTGGGCAATTACTAAATAAGGCTCATACCATGGACTGCCATCTTCAACTTTAACCTCATCTGCCGAGTGACCAAAAGCCACCAGCATAATCTTGATAACTCCGGCTTGTGAAACATTCTCATCCGGTGAAAAATAATTCTTATCAGTCCCGCTTACTATCCCCCTCCGTTTAGCAGAACAGACATATTTGGCAAACCATTCATCAGCAACATCCTTAAAACAGCCCCTATTTAAATAAGGATGAGGCATGGAATTTTTTATTTTACCAATTAAAACTATAAACTCAGCTCTGGTCATAGAATCCGAAGGCCTAAAAGTGCCATCATCAAATCCCTTAATAATCCCATGCTGCTTTAAATAGAAAAGCGGATTATTTAAAGGTGATGAAATTTCCACATCCTTAAACACCTTCTGCCCGGAAGCAGCTCCGTGTAAAACAGCCCCCTGAATATCCGCCGATTCCGGCTTACCCGCAATAACCAGCCACCCCCTATGAAGACTGTCACGTACACTTGGCACAAAAGCCGCCCCCGCTGAAACCGCGACAAAAGTTATAACTGCCACAATCAAAAAATAGGAAAATCTTCTCAACCAGGTATGCCGGGATTTCACAGTATGATAAATACCCGCATACCCAGCAGGCCTCCTTTTTTTTAAACCATTCTTTATCCGGGATACCGCCATAATCTTGGATAAAATCAATTATCTCAAAATTATAGCATAAAAATGCGGTTAACACCATATATCACTAACGGACATTCCACTCATCCTACCCCCGCAAACTCAAGCAATTTACTTTTTCCTGTGAAGGATCGTTGCATATTCAATTTCATAAATATGCAACAGCGTAAAAAAGATGTTTAAAATCAGTGGCCCATAAATTACGCCAACCAGACCAAATAACAACAGGCCTCCAAATACTGCCAAAAAAGTCAGCAGCTGATTTGTCCTTGTTTTACTGCCAATCAGCCAAGTACGCATAAAATTATCCACGGTACTCACCACTAAAAGTCCCCAGAAAAAGATAAATAATCCCTCCCATATATGCCCGGCCGCCAGCCAAATAATTGAAGTTGGGAGCCAGATCGTAGCCGTACCTATCATCGGGACAAGTGAAAACAATCCTGTCGCTGTAGCCCAAAAAATATTATGGGGAATCCCGGCAATTGTATATCCAATCCCCGCTGCTATCCCCTGAACAACTGCCGTCAGAAAAATCCCATATAAAGTTGCCAGACTGATCTCCCTGAATTTCTCAATCAGTTTTTTCTCATGCTCATAAGGAAGCGGACTAATAAGCATAAGTTTTTTCAGGATCAAGTCACTGTCCTTGAAAAAATAATAAAGAGCAAAGAAAAAGACAAAAACATCCAGCAAAAACCATCCTATCTCCTTCAAAACCTTCGCTCCGGTCAAAGCTATCGTGGCCGAAACAGGGCTTACAGCATCAGACAAAGCTCTCTTAAAATTATTCGGATCAAAATCCACTAAAAACCTGAACTGGTCACGCAAATTACCTAATGAATCATACAGCCACCCTCCCTTCTCCCACTTGATCAACCAATCAACCTGACCATTTTGCAAAGCCTGCTGGATATACATAAATATTTCTTTAGTCTGTTGCCATAGGAGCAGCAGAAAAATTGACAGCGGGACAATAATTAAAACCGCCACCAGCAGGCAGCTCAAAAGTGAAGCAAGTTTAGCCCGTCCCTTCACCGCCTTAAATACACGTTCATAAACCGGATAAAACGATACAGCGGCCACTGCAGCCAAAATAATCGCCCCAATAAAAGGCAGGAAAATGGTAATCACTCCAATCAGACAAAGCAAAACACAGGCAATCAGGAAATAACCAGGAAAATTCTTCAAAAGAATACCATCATGGACCAAGTTATCCTTCTTTGCTTCCGCCATAAGAAAACTGCTTATTAAATAGTGGGTGGGGCACTAAAAATAGCCCCAATAAAATAACCTGCTAAAGCGCTTACCGTCCCAATTATAGCCATCTGAACCCCGCTTCTAACCCAACCGCCAATAGTCAACCTGGCCTTTACTGCGCCAATAATAAAAAGCGTCAATGCGGATATAATTACCGATATATAAATACCAACAGCTATGCTGGTAAAAATAAACGGAATCAGCGGAATCAGCGAGCCAACTATCGCCGCCAAACCCACAATCAGTGCAGCCCAAAGAGGCTGCCCTTTACTTATTGGCTGTAACTTTAGTTCATCACGCATCATTGTTTCCAGCCAGATTTTTTTATCGGAAACTATCACATCTGTTACTTTCTTTAATAAATCTCCCTGAAGACCTTTCTCCTTAAAAATCAGTTCTATCTCTTTCCGTTCAATTTCTGGAACCTCTTTTATTTCACGTTTTTCCTTTTCCAACTGGCTCAAATAATAATCCCTGGAAGCGATATTGGAAGTGTAAGCAACCGCTGCCATTGAAATCGATTCGGCAAAGGTTGCAGCCAAACCAGCAGCAACAACTATTCTTGTATCATTCGAAGCTGCAGCCACTCCCAGCAAAACTCCCAACACATTTACCAGTCCATCCTGTCCGCCCAAGATAACCTCACTCAGCCTCGTTCTATTCTTTTTACTTTCCAGGAAAATATGCTCTTCAAACGCTATCTTTGGAGGTGACAATTTTATTTTTTTCATAGCCCGAGATTACCATAATCCAGAATCATAATCCACCCTTACATGTTAATTCAGACCATAATCGCATCCCTTAATTAAAATACTCTAAGCTTTATAAGTATCAAACTGAATACCTGCATGCGCCATCTTTTTGTTGAACAGGAACTCCTGTTTTTCAGACTTGGACTGGCTGAAAATATTATCCAGACCTGTCCACATACAAAACCACCCGCCTGGCTCAAAAACCACTCTTAACAAATGTCCAAAAAAACTTGTTTCTGAAACCACCGAAAAAGTCGTAGCTGCCATCATAAAAGCAACTCCTGTAACAACAAGCAAAATCCCCTTCCTCACCTGCTTTCTATAATCCATATGCAGCAGATGCGCCATTTTTTTAAAGTGGGCATGCAACCTTTCTTTAATAACTTTCTCTGTATTGGGATCCCTTACTCCAGCCGGAATTAAAAAAGTAAGATCAAGTTCCCCGGGTGAAACCTTATGCGTCACCTTTTTGGCCTCAATCAGGAAGTCGTCAGATAATTCCCTGTGCGCATATGACCTGGGATCAAAATCGGAAAAAATATTATCATAATTATCAAGCCACAAACTAACCACAATCTTATGGGGCTGCTTACCACCATGTATTTTTTTCTTTTCAACCGTATGGGCAAGAATAACATCAGGCTTTTCATGACTACTCACCCCGCTATTTGCATCTTTGCTGTTCATCTTTTTTATCTACTTAAATCCAAATATTATAGCACAAAAACACGTCTTCTGATATGCTTTCTTCCGAAAAAGACACCCAAAACATAACTCTCTACTATGAAAAACTACTACAGATACATGCCCTATTTCGGCTTAATCATTGTTTTGGCTGTCCTGATTGTGATCCTCTTTAAACCATCGCTTATTACCTCAAAATATAGCTTTGACCAAAAATCCATACTTAAGAATATTGAACAGATTGGCAATTTAAGCGTAGTGAAGATGAACTTCCAGGACGTTCTTGATCCAACGGTAAGCCACAGTTTTTTTGGTTTATTCGATATTCCTTTTGTAGACAGCAAAGCCTTAATAGTAATAAGAAGTGAAGCCGAAGGATGCATTGACCTTACCAAAGTCACCAAAGATGACATTAATATTGGTGAAACCGAAATTACCATTAAATTGCCGGCACCTTATGTATGCCATACCAAAATAAACCTAAATGATAGCAAAACCTACGACGTCAACCTGATAGCAAAAGTCTTTAATCCTGAATTACCCGATCAGGCCAGGGCCCAGGCAGAAAAAAACATCGCCGACAACGCTATCAAACTCGGAATCCTTGACTTATCCCAGACTAACGCAAGAAATATACTTGCCCCCATCTTCCAAAACCTCACAAATAAAAATATAAAGATCGAGTTTGACAAATAAAATAAGTATAGCTCAATAAATAAATATCCGGTCAACTTCCCTGCAACAGATAGTTATGCCCATACGCTCATTTGTTTATTGACTATAGCTATCTTCAGCCTATACTTTTCCCGAAACATTTAGTTTCATCATATGCATCCCACGAATGATGACAGGCCTCCCCCCAGTCATCAACTAACTCCATAAAATCCAGTTTAATGGCAAGCTCTGCAAAGCACTTGCCCCGTTTTAGTGAACAAATTTTCATTAATCCTTTTTATATATATGAGTCCCGCACTCGAAGCCATCACCGCCTACGAAAAAAACGACCAAAATCCCCTCAACGGAAACTCCCGCCACCAACACCAGCTGCTTCCTGAAGACTGCATTGGATCCCTAAGCAAACTTCAACAGCACATTAATAACCGTGAAAAACACGATAAATACGACCAACTGCTCCAAACCATGGGCATGCAGACAGAATTTTTCAGCAAACTGCGCCAAAAACCAAGCTTCATCTTTAGTCACCAGCCCGGACATTGGTTCTCCATCGGCTATCAAAGCATTATTATGCTCCTTCAAAAGCTGGACGACTACTTTGAAACCAACAAAGAGATTTCCGGGGTCCACGCCTTTAACAACGACCGTTTCACCTTTGGCGGACAGAAAAAAGCTTTTAACCAGTTCTATCTTGCCAACGATTTAAACATCATCCATTTTGTCGGTAAAAAATTCATTGAAAAAAACGAAGGCCTCGCCTACCCATTTGTCACCATTGAAAAAGATGATGCCCGCAACCTTAGATCGATCTTCGATCTTGCCCTCTTTATCCTCAAACACAGCCAGCAGGAATATCCCTCCTTCGAAAAAGCCATAAACTCGCTGCCGCACGAAATCAAAAACGGACAAAAACGTATCGACGACTTTATTCCCAAAGGATACGAACTTCGCAAACTATACGACATCCTGCAATTAACCTATCGCGAAAAAATTATCGAAGACCTCAAATTCGCCAGCGACAACCTAATGCAGCCCATTGAATGGAACACCTTCTGGAACTCCCTCAACCAGAAAATTATGGAAGTCGAAGTTAAAAACGCTGACGACCTGCTCAATAAATACATCCTGGCCATAAGCGACATCCATAAACTGGCCAACTGGCTGGCAAAAGTCACCCAGGAAGCGCCTGGACAACCTGTCCCCATCATCAACATTATTGATCCGTTTTCCCACAAACACTACAGTGTCTATTACGACTTTGAAAAAGCTGCCAAAAAGAAATTTCTCTACTACACCGAAAAAGAAGATAGCGAAGAAAATCAGGTCCCCGAAAGACAATACCTTTCCATTGAAGAAATCATGAATTTAGCCGAAGAAGGCCTTACCGGTGGACCAAGTTATATCATCAAATACATTCTAAGGGCTGCTTCCCACAGTTATTTTCTGGTAGATTCAATCACCTCCGCCAATAACACCAAACATGACGTCATTATCGACAAGATCCACGAACAGGAAATTGGCATTCCGTACCCCTGGATCACAACATTAAGACCCATTAATGACGACACATCCGACATTGTCCCGGACAATACCTCTTTAATAGCCCTCTACAGTCCCTTCCACGAAATTGAAAAATCCACCGCCGTTGCCAGATTCTTTGCCAGCTAGAAAACCAAAGGACATTAACGCCTATTCAAAACTGTATTCTTTGGTTTCCTCATCAAAGACCAGCTTTTCGGCTTGGCCGGTAATTAGTTCCATAATCTTTCCGGCAATAAACTCGGGGGTAACGACCGTCTTCTTTTTGGCATCCACATCTTCATCTTTCACCTGCACCCAGGTAAGCGGAGTATCCACCGAACCGGGATAGGCGACTTTAACCGCATATTCCGGACAGGTCTTCTTTAGTATTTCAGCCAGCCCCCAAACCCCATGCTTGCTTAAACAGTAAATGGCGGGATCCGGCTTAACCGTCATTCCATGCCGTGATGACATCAGAAACACCGTTGCATCATCAACAAGCAAAGGCTTTGCGTACTTTAAAACCAGCCACATCCCCTTCAGATTAATATCCATCACAAAATCATAATCCTGTTCAGAGGTATCAAACAGATTTCCCCTGCGCATCACCCCTGCATTATTTACAAGGAGTTCCAGTTTTTCGCCCTCACCAAGGCTGGATTCCACCTTCTTAACAGCCGCTTCAACCTCGATCCCCTTTGTTACATCCACCTCCACATATTCAACTCCAGCCAAAGGCTCCTTTGGCAACACCTTATCAAAAACAAACACCTTCGCCCTATCAGCAACCAGTCTTTTTACAAGCTCGCTGCCAATACCACCGGAGCCGCCAGTAATCAAAACATTCTTAAAAATTTTTTTCATCGATTTTACAAAAATGGCTGGGGAAGAGGGATTCGAACCCCCGAATGTCGCCTCCAGAGGGCGATGCCTTACCACTTGGCGATTCCCCAGCGTAGCGCCAAAACTCCTTAACATCCTTTGGCGGGGTGATTTTACAAAATTTAAAGTCAACTAGCAAGTTTAATCCCCATTTTTTCCGCACCCTTTTTAATCAACGCCACAACATCGGCAACGCATCTTTCCACCTCATTTTCCCTGCTCCACACCTTATAATCAAAAAGATGCATATCCTTCATTTCACGGTCAGCACTTTCCATCCTTCGCTTCACCTCTTCCCTGGAAAGCTTACTCCTCTTTAAGATGCGCTGGATCAAAGCCTTTCTGGACTTAGCATGTAAAAAGACAGTCAGAAGGTTCCTTTTGGGAATCGCTTTTCTAATAGCATGAAACCCCTGCACATCCACTTCTCTAACCACAACCTTGCCTTTTTTCAAGCCATCTACAATCGGTTTTTTAGGTGTACCATAATAATTAACCTCATGAACACAGGCATATTCCAGAAAATCCCCTTTCTTAATACCATTCAAAAACTTCCTCTTTGTAATGAAATGATAAACCTGCCCATCCTTTTCCCCAGGACGCATCTCCCGCGTGGTACAGGAAATTGGATACACAAACTTGGGAAAAATCTCTTTTAAACGCTGGATAACAGTCCCCTTTCCCACACCGGAAGGCCCCGCCACCAATACTAAAAGCCCCTTATAAGCAATCTTCCCCTTTGATCCGGTAACCTTTTTTACTCCAATTTTTTTTGTTTTCAAAACCATTGACATAATTATCTGTATATTTTATAATTTTATGATGAGTATTTTTCCTAACTCATTATAACCGAGGTGAGGAAAATCCGAGAGATAAAAAATTTTGAAAACAGGAAAAGTCAACAGTAGCAAATTGAAAGAGCTGGAGAAAAATGCTACAATAAGAAGATTTGAATCCTGAATTCAAAACAAAAAAAGAAAAGTTGCTCCTTGAAAACAAAAACAAAAATCGGAAAGTAGCGAAAAGAAGCCTTTAAACAGGAAAAAAATTTTTCAAAGTTTCTTCTCCCTACTTTTCGATCCAGGTGGCCGACTACCACCTCCTCAAAAAGTAGCCTCTACTCTCCGTCCATTACTACAATCTAATAGGACGAGAGTAGAAGGAACAAAATCAAAAATAAAATAAACAAAATGTTCTCCTCTCCCCTTTTCAATACCGGGAGGGAAACTAAAAAACAAAAATAAAAAAGGACGACGGTGTATCACGTCCCAAAATAAATCACCAAAGAACGGTAGGGAGATAAGCTTTCCTTCGGGAACAGCAGTAACAGGATCATTATAGTCGAGGCCTGTTACCACCGCTCTTTGACCAACCATGTAGTCCTCTGCGCTTTAATTATTAGCAGCAGATAGGACTCTGGTCTCAGAGCTTATGAAGAGGCGTCCGACTCACCTCTGCAACCCATCCCCATAACGGGGACTGCATGTGGCAAATAAGTACGGCGCCTCTTTTCCTTATGCAAAAATAACAAAAATACCGCCAGAGTTTAAACCGGCGGTATTTTACAATTCCCAGAAAATCTTAGACTCAAAACTCTAGAAAGGAAGATCCTCAATCGCCACCTCGCCTTCAACTTCGGAAGGAGCACCAGTTTCGGCAGGAGATTCCTGTCTTTGCCTTTCTATACCACCATGAGCAGCCTGTGAACCGGTATAAGCCATTCCTTCTCCACTTCCCTTTCTGTCCAAAAGAATAATGTTATCAGCAACAATTTCAGTGCGGTAACGCTTCACTCCGTCTTCACCTTCCCAATCACGGGTCTGAATGCGGCCTTCAACATAAACCTTGCTGCCCTTGCGAACAAACTGGCTGCAGATATCTGCCAGGTTCCTCCAGGCTACAATATTATGGAACTCAGCCCTTTCCTGCTTCTGTCCACTTTGATCTTTCCATACAAAATTGGTCGCAATGCTAAAAGAAGCAACTG
>JAGOLJ010000023.1 GCA_017994125.1 Candidatus Altimarinota bacterium | reverse complement strand
GTAAAATTCCTTTTGGGGAACTGTTCCGGATCGCGCCAACTGAACCCGGGGAAATAAAATTTAAGGTCACAAAAAACAGAAAAAACGAAACCGGACCATCTGCCCCGTTTGATGAAATCAGTTACCTTGGTTTCTACGATGAAAACGGGCCTTTCTCCAAGGTTGTTAAGCATTATGAAGCACGCCCCACCCAAAAACAGATGACCGCCCAAATTGATGAAGCCTTTAACAACCGGAGCAGCCTGCTTGTGGAAGCCGGAACGGGAACCGGAAAAACCATGGCCTATCTTTTGGCAGCCATTTACCACAGCCTGAAAAACAACCGCCAAATCGTTATTTCCACCTATACCAAAAACCTGCAGGAACAGATTATCGACAAAGACATTCCCCTGCTCCAAAAAGCCCTGCATCAAATCAACCCGGACATTAATATCACCTGCGCCTCCTTAAAAGGACGCCGCAATTACCTTTCAGGCAAACGTCTTGAACTGTACCTGCAAAAAAATCACTTTGAAGAATACGAAGCTGTAGCCCTGATTAAAGTACTGATCTGGATGAACATCACCAAAACCGGGAACTTTGAAGAAATCACTCTGATGAATAAGGAATACAGCATCCTGGACGAAATCTGCTGCGCCGAATACGTCTGCCCGCACGAAGACAATGAATACGCCCAAAACTGCTGGATGATCAAAGCCCGTGAAAAAGCGGAAAACGCCAAGCTGCTGGTTGTAAATCACGCCCTGCTGATGCAGGATGCCATCTCCGAAAAACCGCTCCTCCCGGAACCTTCGGCCAGACAACTGATTGTTGACGAAGCCCACCATCTGGAAAAAGTCGCTACCGAAACCATGACCATCACTCTGGCCTTCAACCAGTTTATCAAACCTTTCGAACGGCTACACCACACTCTGATTGACTTTACACGCCAACCCGCCGACCTGTTCAACCAATTTCAACAACAAAGCGAGCTGGAAACAATCAAGGTGAACCTGGAACACCTTATTAATAAGATTGAGATTTTCTTTGGGCTACTTGGCATCTTTATTGAAAAAAACCTGGAACCATTCGAATTCCATGCACAAATTCTGCTGCAGAACCATCACCTTAACAGCAACGACTGGCATAACGCCAACGAATCCGCCAAGGCCATTTCTGAGCTGGGCAAAGAAGCTGTTGATAACCTGCTGCCAATACTGCAATTCAACAACAACGAAAACAAGCTGGTTAAACAGATGTACAACTACCTTTACGAATGTGAAAAACGGCTAAGCGATCTGCAGTCAGTCTTCAACAACCTAAGCCCCGATAACCAGATCATCTGGCTGTTCAAAAACGCCGACGACAACGTTTCTTTAAAATCCGCGCCTTACAGCACCTCCAAAACCATTAATGATTATCTTTTCGCCAAAAAACAAAGCGTCATTTTAACTTCAGCCACACTTCGCACCAACAACAACTTCAATTATATCCGTGAACAGCTTGGTCTTGGCCAGGAATTCAGCGAATTGGTGATACCTTCACATTTCGATTACCCTGAACAGGTAAAAATCATCATCCCAACTGACCTTCCCGAACCCAACAGTGAAGGCTACTTTAACCGCTGCGCCGAAATGATCCGGCAAGTCATCATTAAAAACGGCGGCCGAACCCTTGTGCTCTTTACATCAAAAAAGGCGCTCACCGCTACCTACATGCAAATCGCCCCCATTCTTAAAGAACAGGGCTTCAACGTACTGGCACAGGGCATAACCGGCAGCCGCGGCAAAATTTTGGAACAATATAAGGAAGAATCCGAGCAAAGCGCCATCTTTGGAACCGACAGCTTCTGGGAAGGAATAGATCTTAAAGGCAACATTCTAACCTGCGTTATCCTGCAAAAACTGCCCTTCGACCCGCCCATGGATCCGATTATCCAGGCGCGCTGCCAACGCTACAACGACAGCTTTAAGGAGTTCCAGATCCCTCGCGCCATCCTTAAGTTCAAACAAGGGTTCGGCCGCCTGATCCGTTCCAGCAAAGATACCGGCAGTATCATCATCCTTGATACCCGCATCATCCAGAAAGATTATGGACAACAGTTTCTGAATTCACTGCCGCAGGGCATCAAAATCGAATACGGCGAACGCGGACAAATCACCGAACTGCTTTAAAAAAGCACCACAGCGCAGCCTCATCCTGCATCACATTTAACCCCGCTGTCAATCTTCATTTATTCAAGCCAATGAAGTAAAATACATCAGAAATGTGTAAATTTACTAACAATTAACAATTAACATTAAACTCATGGACTCCACACTCCTCATAATACTTGCGGTCATCGTCGTCATAGCATTCGCCATTATTGGCGTTTATAACAGCTTAATCCAATTAAAAAACAAGGTTGAAGAAGGTTGGGCCGACATCGACACCCAGTTAAAACGCCGCTACGACCTGATCCCAAACATGGTAGAAGCAGTAAAAGGTTATGCAAAACACGAAAAAGGCACCTTCGAAGAAGTCACAAAAGCCCGCAATATGGCTATGAAAGCAACTGACCCCGAAGAAAAAGCCCAGGCAGAAAACATGCTTTCCGGCGCTTTAAAAACACTCTTTGCCGTTGCTGAAAATTATCCTGAATTAAAAGCAAACCAGAACTTCATGGATCTTCAGCAGACAATGAAAGAGATCGAAGAGCACATCCAGCTTTCACGCCGCTACTACAACGCCACCGTCCGTGACTTCAATACCAAACTGGAAGTCTTCCCCAATAACGTAATTGCCGGCATGCTCGGCTTCCAGAAAAGAAAATTTTTCGAAATTGAAAAAGCTGAAGAGCGCGAAAACGTTAAAGTCAGCTTCGACGAAAAATAATCTTTTTTCTCTAAAACAATGCCTACAAACCATGCGCCCGGACGCATTCTGTTAGCAATAATTGCAGTAATAACGCTGGGCATATCTTTCGGCGCAACCGCCCTTGCCTATGACGACTGGGATATCCAGTCATTCGACGACAGCATCAACCTGCAAACCGACGGCGGCCTAACTGTCACTGAAACTCTGGTCATTGACTATTCCCGCGAATCCCACCGCGGCCCCATCCGCTCTATCCCCATCAGGTACAAAGACCAGTATTCCCAAAATTTCAATCTGCGCTTCAATCTGGTCAGCGTCACTGACGAAAACGGCAAACCCTACAAGTATGAAGTATCTAACGACGGAGAATACGTCAAAATAAAAATCGGCAGCGCCGACACCTATATCAATAGTGTCGTCACATACAAAATAACTTACAACGTAAAACGGGCTATCATTGCCCACGAAAATAAAGACGAGCTTTACTGGAACGTCAACGGCACCGAATCATTGGTCCCCCATAAAAATGTCAGTGCCACTGTTACCCTGCCCTCAGCCATACAACCCAACCAGATTGAAGCCATCTGTTTCACAGGCCAATTCGGCGCAACCGGGAAAGACTGCACCACTCAAGTCACCGGTAACACCGTAACCATCAAAGCCACCCGTGAACTCGCCGCTTTTGAAGGACTTACCTTTGGCATCCAGTTTCCATCCGGCATCATCAACCGCCCTTCCTTTTTTGAAGAAGCCACCTGGTTTTTAACGGACAACTGGGGCTACTTAATCCCACTTATTGCCTTCGCCTACCTCTTTTATGTCTGGTACACCAGGGGCCGCGATCCCCATACCGGCAGAGAAACAATCATGCCGCTTTATACGCCGCCGGACAAACTGACCCCAAGTGAAGTAGGCACAATCATCGATGAATCAGTAGATATGCGTGACATCACCGCTACCATTGTCGATATGGCAGTCAGAGGATACCTTAAGATCACCGAGAAAAAAGAAAAAGTTCTCTTCTTCAACAATGTCGACTACGAATTTGAAAAACTCAAAGACTTCGAAAATGACGCCACTTTAAAACAGCACGAAAGCCAGCTGCTTAAGGGCATCTTCGGCACAGCCTCCACTAAAAAACTGTCCAGCCTCAAAAATGAATTCTACAAAGCCCTCCCTGGCATCAAAAGCAATATTTACCAGGAACTGATTAAAGAAGGATATTTCCCTTCCGATCCGGAAGCCGTCCGCAATGTCTATTACGGCATAGGAGGCTTTACCATCTTCGCACTCTTCTTCTTTGGCGGTGTCCTGGCCGATATAAATCTTTCAATCCTGGCTGGAATAGCCATGGCAGCCATCCTTTTCCTGATCTTCGCCAAACACATGCCGGCTAAAACCAAAAAAGGCGCAGAAGCAAAATGGCAGATCCTTGGCCTTGAAGAGTTCATCAAAACCGCCGAAACCGACCGTCTTAAATTCCAGGAAAAAGAAAATATCTTTGAAAAACTCCTTCCTTATGCCATGACCCTTGGCATTGCCGAAAAATGGACCAACGCCTTCAAAGACATCGTTAAAACCCCGCCTAATTGGTACCAATCCAGTGATCCCGGCTTTAACAGCGCCTTTAATACCATGTATCTGCTCCACAGCCTTAATTCCATGAGCACCACGGCAGCCTCAACCTTTACATCATCACCACGCTCTTCCAGTTCTGGAGGATGGAGTGGAGGAAGCAGCTTTGGTGGAGGTGGCTTCAGCGGTGGAGGCTTTGGCGGAGGCGGCACAAGCAGCTGGTAAAAAAGGTAATAACTTAAACAACAACATGCCCAATCAAGAACTAACCAGAATCAACAAATTCCTTTCAGAAATGGGATACTGCTCACGCCGCGAAGCTGACAAATTAATCGAGCAGCACAAAGTAAAAATCAACGGCAAACCTGCTCAACTTGGAGATAAAGTAACCACTAAAGACAAAATTGAAATCAGCGGCAAAAAAATCCTGACCACTCGCAAACCAAAAAAGATTTATATCGCCATGAACAAACCTTATGGCGTCATCACCACCACTGATCGCAGTAAACCAAATAACATCCTTGATTACATCGACATCCCTGAAAAGATATTTCCAATCGGCAGGTTGGACGTCCAATCTACCGGTTTAATCCTGCTCACCAACGACGGGGCCATTGTTAATAAACTGATGCGCACTGAAAACAAAGTTGAAAAGGAGTATATCGTCGCCATCGACAAACCCATTAAACCGGAAGACATCAAAAAACTGGAAGAAGGTATTAAGTTAAAAGAAACCAAAAATACCCCCGAAACCACAACCCTGCCGGCTAAAGTAAAAAAGATCAACCCCAAACAGATTTCCATCACCATTGTACAGGGTTTAAACCGGCAAGTGCGCCGAATGATGGAAGTACTTGGCTATGAAGTCAAAATCCTCAAGAGAGACCGCATTGGCACAATCAGGCTGGAAGAACTTGGCCGCGGCAAATGGCGCTTCCTGACTGATTCAGAAATCAAATCATTAACAACCTGACAACCCCAAAAACATGGCAACATTAGCTTATTTGGTAGGCATCGTTGGTTCCATAGTCCTGGTCATCGGCGCCGCATGGCCCGAAAAGAAAAATGAACAACCGGTCAGATCAGTTAAAGACTGGCTTTTAAGCCTTGGAGGCATCCTCATGTTAATTTATTCCATCATAAATTACACCATTGGAGGATCCATTTTTTTCATTTTTCTACAAATACTCATAGCAATATCAAGCATTTTAATGATGCTGGACACCGACGACCGCGTTGATCTGGTTATCCTTTCCATCTGCGCTGCCATCTTAATCGGCTGGTCGCTTACCCTTTTCACCGGCTATGAAACAATCCTCTTCATCTTTGGACTTACCGGAGTGGGACTTGGATACGCCTTCAAACCATCAACTCTCCGGCGTGAAATATCATTAACCCTGGGCAGCATCATCATCGCCGTCTTCAGCTACCTCCAAAGCAATTGGATCTTTTGCGGACTAAATATCTTCTTTGCGTTTTTTTCAGGATACTACCTGATAAAAATCATACAATCTACATTCCAAACTCCTCACGCAAAGCTTCAATCTCATCCCTAAGCTCTGCCGCCTTTTCAAACTCAAGATTCTGTGAAGCCAAATCCATTTGGGCTTCCAGATCAGTAATTAAACGTTTCATTTCTTCCTTCGGGACCTTCTTTACATCAATATGGCGCTCTCCCACTGTAACCTCACCCTTCCTGCCCATCGTCAAATCCTTAACTTCCTTAATAATCGTCTTTGGAACAATGCCGTGCTTCTTATTGTATGCCTGTTGTATCTTTCTACGACGATTGGTTTCTTCCAGTGCCCCCTTGATTGAATCGGTCATCCGGTCAGCATACATCACCACAAAACCGTTTGCGTTACGGGCACAGCGCCCGATCGTCTGGATCAAAGCGCCGGTTGAACGCAGAAAGCCTTCCTTATCCGCATCCAAAATACCAATAAAAGAAACTTCCGGCAGATCCAAACCTTCACGCAACAAGTTAATACCAACCAGCACGTCAAACTTACCCAGGCGCAAATCACGCAGAATCTCAATACGTTCCATTGTAATAATATCCGAATGCAGATAGCGGACTTTAATCCCGGCATCAGTAAGATAATCCGTCAGATCCTCCGCTGAGCGCTTGGTTAAAGTTGTCACAAGCACCCTTTCTTTCAGCTTAACTCTCTTCTGGATTTCGTTTAAAAGGTCATCAATCTGGTGCTTGCTGGGACGAACCTCCACCACCGGATCAATCAAACCTGTCGGACGAATAATCTGTTCAACAATCTTGCCAGCACCCTTTTCCAGCTCATAAGGCCCCGGCGTTGCAGAAACATAGATCGCCTGCTCAACCAGCTTCTCAAACTCATTAAATTTGAGCGGACGATTATCGTGCGCCGAAGGCAGACGAAAGCCAAAATCAACCAGCGTTTGTTTGCGTGAAAAATTACCGTTATACATACCGCCAATCTGCGGAATCGACATATGTGATTCATCCACAATCAGCAGAAAATCGTCAGGGAAATAATCCAGCAACGTTGCCGGCGGTTCCCCCGGCCCTCTCCCGCTAAAATAACGGGTATAGTTTTCAATACCAGTACAGTAACCAGTCTCAAGAAGAATCTCCAAATCATATTCCGTACGCGTCTTAAGCCTTTCCGCTTCCAGCAATTTTCCCTGGGCATGAAGCTCCTTCAAACGCAAATCCAGATCCTTGCGAATCACTTCCGCCGCAGCCTCGATTTTCTCACGGCTGGTCACATCATGCTTCGCCGGGAAGATCCGTACAGACTCTAGTTCCCTCAATTCCTCACCCGTAAATGAATCGGCTTCAGTAATTTTCTCAATCTCATCACCAAAAAATTCCAATCTGAAAACGGTATCGCGATCCGGAGGGAAAATCTCAACGGTATCACCAAGCACATGAAACATTCCCTGCTTGAATTCCAGATGGGAACGGCTGTACTGGATATCCGTAAGGTGCCGGAGCAGCTTATCACGCTTGTGCTCCTCCCCTACTTTCAGATCCATCGCAAACTTGTTATAATCCTCGACATCACCAAGACCATAAATACATGATACAGAAGCCACAATCAAAACGTCCTTCCTGGTCAGCAGATTCACCGTAGCCGCATGACGAAACTTGTTAATTTCTTCATTAATTGAGGCATCCTTTTCAATATAGGTATCGGTAGTCGGGATATAAGCCTCAGGCTGATAATAATCGTAATAAGAAACAAAATAGCTCACCGCATTCTCAGGAAAAAATTCCTTAAACTCACTGCAAAGCTGCGCCGCCAAAGTCTTGTTATGCGCCAAAACCAGAGTCGGCCTCTGCACAGCCTGAACCACATTCGCCATCGTAAAAGTTTTTCCTGAACCCGTAACACCCAAAAGCACCTGATGCCTTTCGCCCTTTTTTAACCCCTTTACCAGGCCATCAATCGCGGCCGGCTGATCGCCGGTTGGCTTAAACGGTGATACCAGTTTGAACTGATCCATAAAAAAATTTAAACAAAAAAATTGCTGCGGGCTGGAAATACATTTTACAGGATTAATCCAAAAAAGAAACTAATTTTGTCCCCCTTCACAATTAGCCAAAAGCCGCTAAAATAGAAGCACAATATCTTATAACCTTATCTTTATGAAGGTATTAAACATTGTGACCGGCATCCTCCTGGCCATTGGTGGTTTAAACTGGGGGCTGGTCGGACTTGGCAGTTTTCTGAATACGAACCTTAATGTTGTTAACCTCCTCCTGGGCAGCATCCCGGTACTGGAAAATATCGTGTATCTGGTCGTTGGCCTTAGCGCAATTATCCACGCCTTCACCTGCCTAAGCCACTGCAAGAAATAATTAAAAAGTAGAACCAAAAAGGTCTCTACAAGACAAAAAACAAAACACGGCGCCCTGCAAATTACGGGGCGCTTTTTTGTAATCCAGTTTTTTTTAAATTAAACTTATACAAGGAATCAAGAAAAAACCTTTGAGCTGTATTTAACGATACAGTGAAAAGGTTTTTTCGAAGGCGACAAAGTAAAACTCAATTTTAGGAACAACCCGTTGTTTCGCCACAATCCAAACACTTATAACACGACCCATTCCTCACCGTCACCGACCCGCAGGTGCTGCAAGTAGGAGCATCCTCACTATTCAGCCTCAAAGCCTTATCCTTCTGCATCTTCCCGAATTCATCCAGCGACATTTCCCGTGATGATCCGGAAACTTTAACTGCGGTCTGCACAATCTCCGCAACTTCAACCTGATTAACCTCCATAACCTTGGGTGAACGATGAATACGTCCTGCTGCATCAGCCTCAACAATTGTAGCTGCCATTTCTTCTTTTACAGATACCGGCTCCTCTGGCAGTTGCGGCAAAAATGCGGCATTGCCCTCGCTGTAAGCGCGATCCACCAGATCAGAATTGTGATATTTCTTGGCTACATCGCGTGGCAAAAACTTCAGAGCCATCCATCGGCCAAAGTAATCAATAATCGATTTAACCATCGGGATATCGCGATTGATAGTCATACCGGCAGGCTCAAAACGTGCATGCGTGAACTTGCTGACAATCACTTCCAGCGGAACGCCGTACTGCAGGTTCATAGACATCGAAAGAGCCAATGCATCCATAATACCAGACAAAGTGGAGCCTTCCTTGCTCATCTTGATAAACACTTCGCCAGGCTGGCCATCATCATACAAGCCGACAGTAATATAACCTTCGTGTCCCTGAATACTAAACTTATGGGTAATACTCCGTCTTTCCATAGGCATCTTGCGGCGATATGGCTTCTGCACAATCTTCTCCACTACCGTATGGATTTCCTTGGGACCAATCGTTTCATCAATATCCTCCATGTCCTCAAAATTAAACAGCTGGGCATACATATCATCAGCCGATGAAGTATTTAAAGGCTGGCTAAGTTTGGAGCCGTCACGATAAATCGCATTGCATTTCAGCATCAAATCCCAGCTTTCCAGATAAGCTTTCTGAATATCGCCGACTGTACAGTTTTCCGGCATATTTACAGTCTTGCTGATCGAACCAGTAATAAAGGGCTGGGCAGCAGCCATCATCCTAAGATGTCCGTAATAAGGAATAAACCTCTTCCCTTTCTTTCCACACTTGTTGGCGCAATCAAACACCGGATAATCTGATTCCTTAAGATAAGGGGCTCCTTCAATCGTCATTGTTCCGCAGACATACTCATTAGCTTTTTCAACCTGTTCAGGGTTAAAGCCAAGAGCCGCCAGCATGTCAAAATCCATATCCTTCAAATCATCATCACTCATACCCAGCGTATTGCGGCAAAAATCTTCGCCCAGGGTAAACTTGTTAAAAGCAAACTTCAGTTCAAACACTCCATTCAACTGGGCCTCAATCGCCATCAGCTCCTTGTCTGTAAATCCCTTTTCCCTAAGGCTTTCCGGATTAATATGGGGGCATCCCTTCAAAGTTGCATGGCCTTTCACGTAATTAACGATTTCATCAATCTCATCATTACTATATCCCAGTGATTCCAAAGCCGGTTTTAAAGACTGATTAACGATTTTGAAATAACCTCCGCCAACCAGTTTCTTAAACTTAACCAAGGCAAAATCTGGTTCAATTCCGGTAGTATCGCAATCCATCAAAAGACCAATTGTTCCTGTGGGAGCAATAACTGTTACCTGAGCATTTCTAAACCCATACTCCTCTCCCCACTTCAGGGCACGATCCCACGTTTCGCGAGCACAGGCCAAAAGATCCTCGGGGCAATACACCGGGTCAATACCCTGCGGACGGTCAGTTAAACCTTCGTATTCCGCCTTGTCCACGTTATAAGCGGCGCGTCTGTGGTTACGGATAACGCGCAGCATATTCTTGGCGTTGATATCATATTTTCTGAACGGCCCAAGTACCTTGGCCATCTCTGCCGAAGTTGCATACGATTCACCGGTCAAAATAGCTGTAATGGCACCTGTGATGGCATAAGCCTGCTCGGAAGTATACGGAATACCCATCTGCATCAGCAGAGTTCCAATATTGGCATAACCAAGCCCCAGCGTGCGGTAATCATAACTAAGCTCGGCAATTTTCTTGGACGGAAACTGCGCCATCAAAACCGAAATTTCCAGAACCACCGTCCAAAGTCTGATGCTATGTTTAAAGCCTTCCACATCAAATACTCCCGTTTTCTGGTTATAAAACTTGGTCAGGTTGAGTGACGCCAGATTGCAGGCAGTATCATCCAGAAACATATATTCGGAACAGGGATTGCTGGCATTAATACGGCCTTCTGCCGGGCAAGTGTGCCACTCGTTGATAGTAGTATCAAACTGGACACCTGGATCAGCGCATGACCAGGCGCTATAGGCAATCTTGTCCCAGAGTTTTCTGGCAGAAATAGTTTTCTGCGACTTGCCGTCGGTCCTGTTAATCAAATCCCAACCGGTATCATTCTTCACAGCCTCAACAAATTTATTTGGGATTCTGACAGAGTTGTTGGAATTCTGGCCACCAACGGTAGAATAAGCTTCCGACCTGAAATCAGTATCATATTTGCGGAACGAAAATTCTTCAGGCTTCATCCCCTCTTCAACCTGCATCAGCACGCGTTTGATATATTTTAGCGGAACATGATCCTTATCAGCCTTCTTGATCATCCGTTTCAGCTGGGGATTTTTCTCTGGATCCAGGCCATTGTCATAAGCGCTCTTCACAATTTTGGAAAGATGATCATAGCAGACATATGAACCTGCATGCAGCGCAGCAACCTTTTGTTCCTCAATCATCTTCCAGTCAATAAACTCCTCAATTTCCGGATGATCCATGTCCAGACAAACCATCTTGGCAGCCCTGCGCGTAGTACCGCCTGATTTGATCGCACCTGCGGCGCGGTCAAACACGCCCAAAAAGCTCATCAGGCCGGAAGATTTACCTCCTCCTGACAAAGTTTCATTAGCCCCGCGCAGACGTGAAAAATTGGCGCCGGTACCAGAACCATACTTAAAAAGCCTAACCTCGCGCATCACCAAATCAAAAATACCTCCTTCATTCACCAGGTCATCATTAACCGACTGGATAAAACAGGCGTGTGGTTGCGGTCTTGTATAAGCATCCTTGGATTTTGTAACTTTCCCAGTTTCAGCATCAACATAATAATGCCCCTGCGCTTCGCCGTTAATGCCATAGGCATGCTGCAGCCCTGTATTAAACCACTGGGGACTGTTTGGAGCGCAAAGCTGTCCAACCAGCATAAACTTCAATTCATCCTCAAAAGCCTGGGCATCATCAGCACTTTCAAAATAATTATGCGTTTCGCCCCAATACCTCCAAGTGGAAGCAAGCCTGGTTGCCACCTGCTTCACCGATTTTTCCGCGCCCAGCACTGGATTTCCTTTCTCATCCTTTAAAACCTCACCGTTGGCGTCCTTTTGCGGCACCCCCTTTTTACGCAGATACTTTTGCGCCAGAATATCCGTTGCAACCTGCGACCAGGTTTTCGGGACCTCCACATCCTTCATCTCAAAAACCACTGAACCGTCGGGATTCACAATTTTTGAAGTCCTAAGCTCATATTCATAACATGAAAATGGATCTTTACCGGCTTCGGTAAAAAACCTTTTTATCTTAAGTCCCTTTCCGGTTCTTTCCGATAAATTGGTGGGGGCAACATTTTGCTGCTCTGAAGAAAATGCAGGGGTCATTTACAGGGGCAGTTAAGGAATTATTTAAAAATTTTAATTTATTGATGAAACCTTCTTCACTTTTTACACCGTCTTCCCTACCCCCGCCGTTGACACAGATGCCTCTTTACGCCAATATGCTCTTTCTAAAGGGCAAAATCCGTATTTTTAAGGGCTAAGAAACTAGAGGACACACAATATATTGGTACCCAAAGAAGCCTTGATAACTAAATGTTGGATGTTTGCTAACCTAGATTAATCCCGCCCCCCCCTATCGTCAAGGTTATGGGATGAAAAAATTTTGATTCTGCTTGCACTAAATTTGGCTGGTTTTTTTATATAAAAAATATGCGGACTTTGTAATATTTCATAACCACATTCAAGCCGTCTTTGATAAATTGGTTTGTCTGAAAAAATTTACTGACTATAATTTCCCGCCTTTCATAATCACAGGATTTTCCGGATCATTATTGTTTATTACCACATCAGCTTTTTGCGCCGGATCAACCTCGCGTTGGTACCTTTTATGTGCAGGAAAATAACGCCTATTATAAATATCAGCAATCATCCTTGAATCACCAAGGCACCCCCTATCCCTGATAACAGCACGGTCCAGAATCTTTTCAGGATCGGCTTCAAGATAAACCTTGTAATCAAATTTATCCCCAAGCTCCGGCCGGAACAGAAAAACACCATCAAGCACCAGCACCGCTTCGTCATGCGCCCGCTTAAACACCGATGGAAGAGGCATGTTATCACGCAAATTAAAAATCGCATCCATATAAAACCTGCAACCGCCCGGCCCCATGGGATCAAGAACCGCATGTCTCACCGCGTCATAATTATATGTATCTTCATAATAACCATCTGACGAAAAACGTCCGCGGTCATAACGGATCTCTCTGGGATTATGGAAATTATCAAGCAAAACCCTGATTATTTCACGTTTGAAAATAGCCTGCTCCTGACGAAGCTTAAGCACAGAAGCCAGATCATTAGCCAAAACTGTTTTGCCGGAAGCATCAGGCCCATCAATACCCACACGCACCGGATGTGGCTTTTCAATCGTTTCAATCTGATCCGCCAGATAAGCTATCAGTTCATTCCTTTTCATTAAAACAGGTAAGTTAAAGGTTAATGGATACGATTTAAGGAGGTGAATGTTAGGATAAACCTGCCATGGAATCAAACAATTTTCCAGTTTACGGCAAACATATCCAAGCAACCTCTTGCAAAAAAGCAGAAATCAGGTAAATTAACCCCTGCGTTACCACGTCCATGTGCCCGTAGCTCAGCTGGAGCGCCTGCGGCCATACAAAAAAAAGCGTAACGCGTGCCAGCATCAAAACAGATAGCACGAATAAAACTAAAAGTTCCAACATGTGCCCGTAGCTCAGCTGGATAGAGCGTTGGTTTGCGGAGCCAAAGGCCGCGCGTTCGAATCGCGCCGGGCACACCAGAAAATTTCTACCGGAATTCTAAAAGGATCCCGTCTATTTGCCAATCAGCTCATTCAGTTCAGCAAATTGACTTCCCTGGCCTAAATCAATCGCCACCGATTTATAGGTAATCTTTCCTTTATAGGTATTTACCCCCTTGGCCAGGCCCCCTTCATCGATAAAAGATTTGTCCGGATCAGTTTCCACCTTAAGTTTGCCCTGGATTGAAGCCTTGATCGCCTCTTTTACTCCGTATTCAGAAAGAATTTTAATATATGGAATGGTCGCATGAGTCAAAGCCTGCGTGGATTGCCGTGCAACCTGCCCCGGCATGTTGGTAATACAGCAGTAGATCTTCCCATCCAGTTCATAAACCGGATCACTATGGGTAGTCGGCTTTGAACCCCATATACAGCCGCCCTGGTCAATCGAAACATCAACAATCACCGCGCCTTTTTTCATTTCACGCACAATCGGCTCTTTAACAATAATCGGCGCGCGCGCCCCCGGAACCAGCACCGCCCCCACTAAAAGATCCGCCTTGCTCATCGCCTCCGGTAAGACTCTTTCATTCAGCT
>JAGOLJ010000022.1 GCA_017994125.1 Candidatus Altimarinota bacterium | reverse complement strand
GTATCGGCTTGGCCCTGGTTATCATCATTCTGATGTGGATAATGATCCTGACCCTGATTTTCCTTTTCTGGAGAAGCAGCCGGATAGCGGCATATCTTTTAATCCCATATATTTTATGGGTAACCTTTGCCTCAATTCTTAACTATTCACTTCTAATCCTCAATTAAGATGACACTTGAAGAACTGCTTAAATACATTAAAGAAGAATCTGAACACCTGATTCAGAAATATCAGGTATATGACCCCCATTTGCGGCGCCTTGCACGAATGGCAAAATTAACCGAAGAAGTCGGCGAACTCAGCAGTGAAGTTCTTGCTTTTGATAAACTGCAAAATATTCGCAAATTGGAAAAACACACTAAAGAAACCCTTGCAGACGAAATCGCCGATGTCACCATCTGCACTCTGCTTATGGCCGATGCCTGCGACGTTGATGTCAAAAAAGCCTTAACCGACAAAATCGCCAAAATCAAGGCGCGCCGCCGAGCTCAAAACCAGGTTCAAAACGCGGATTGAAACCATGCTCAAAATGCTCCCGTCCACCAATTAAGCTTCCCTGTAAGCAGCTGCAACCCTTTCCGCAACTTTCCTTGCAACATCCTTATCCAAAGGCGACGGCAATATTTTATCAACATTTATTTCACCGGCTGCTTCAGAAAGCGCATAGGCAGCTTCGATTTTCATACGGTTAGTAATCCTCTTTGCCTTGGCATTTAAAGCGCCCCTAAAAATACCGGGAAACGCCAATACGTTATTAACCTGATTCGGAAAATCACTGCGCCCCGTCCCCACAATAAATGCCCCACCGGCCTTCGCCTCATCAGGCATAATCTCCGGCGTAGGATTTGCCATTGCGAACACAATCGCCTTTTCCGCCATCCGGCTAACCATTTCTTTAGTCAAAACGCCAGGAGCACTAACCCCGATAAACACGTCTGCGCCCTTAACGGCATCTGCCAAAGTTCCCTGCAACCGCTGTTTATTAGTCATTCTGGCCAGTTCCTGCTTAGACATATTGTTTACCAAATCCGGACGGCCGTCATAAATCGCCCCCTTGGTATCACAGACAATAATATCTTTCACCGGCGTACATACGTTCACGTCATGACCCATGCAAAGAAGCAGCTTTGCAATAGTCGCACCGGCAGCCCCCGCGCCATTAATCACAATCCTTAAATCCTCCATCTTCTTTCCCGCCAGTTTTGCCGCATTAATCAATGCCGCCAAAACCACAATTGACGTCCCGTGCTGGTCATCATGAAAAACCGGAATCCCAATATCCTGCAAAGCTTCCTCAATCTCAAAACAACGTGGCGCCGAAATATCTTCAAGGTTAATAGCCGCAAACACCGGAGCAATAGCCCGCACCGTACGTATAATTTCCGCAGGATCCTGTGTATCCAGACAAATCGGGAAAGCATCAACATCCGCATACTCTTTTAAAAGAATCGCCTTCCCTTCCATCACCGGAATCGCTGCCATTGCCCCAATATTCCCAAGTCCCAAAACCGCCGACCCGTCACTCACAATCGCCACCGTATTTTTTTTCAGCGTCAGCTCATAAGCCCTGGCCGGATCCGCCGCGACTTCACGGCACACCTGCGCCACGCCCGGAGTATAAGCCAGCGAAAGATCGTGCTTATCCTTAATTTCCACCTTCGATTTCATTTCCAGTTTACCGCCAAGTTTCCGGTGCAATTCCACTGATTCCTGATAAATATCCATACAAAAATAGTTAAATGACAGACCAAGCATGCCACAAAAAGCACATTAATTCCAATACAGCCCAATTTGCCTTAAGAATCGGAACTGTGCTACCTTTTAAGTTGCAAATAAGCATTTACCATGAAAGAACTTCCCCTTTCAGTAGCCGTCTGCGCCCTGGTCAACGATAACAAGATCCTTTTGATCAAACGCGTCCGCGGCGATTACGTTGGACTTTATGCCCTCCCCGGAGGAAAAATTGAAAAACATGAACATTTTGCCGATGCCGCCATGCGTGAAATCGAAGAAGAAACCGGCATCAAAACCGAATTTAAGGATTATCTGGGACTGGTCTCCGAGCATCTGGTGGAAAACGGCGACATTATTCAGCATTTCCTGCTCCATTTTTGCGAACTCATACCAATGTCAAAACAAACCACCAATTCCGGCGAAGGCGATTCCACCTGGTTTGACCTGGAACAAATAACCCTGCAACAAAACCAGATTGTCCCCAGCGACTACCTGATGATTGAAAAACTGCTGCTTAATAAAGGCAAAAAACACTACCATTGCTCCATTGAAAAAAACGGGGAAAGTCACACCCTTAAATATTTTAAGTGATGAAAACACTTCAACCAAAACTCACCGGAATCAGGATCCTTCCACCGATTATCATTTTGATAACAATTGGTATCGGACTTTATTTTTACCCGCAAATGCCTGAACAGATGGCTTCCCACTGGAACATTAACGGCCAGGCTGACAGCTACATGTCCAGATTCTGGGGCACCTTCCTGCTCCCTATCGTCAATCTTGTCATGTATTTGCTATTCCTGGTCATCCCGTACATGGATCCAAAACGACAAAATATCGAGAAATTCCGCAAATATTTTGATACGTTCATTGCTCTTATGCTGGTTTTCATACTCTACCTTTACGTCATGACCATCATCTGGAACCTTGGAACTTCTTTCAATTTCAACCAATGGATCACTCCTCCTTTCGCCGCACTTTTCTATTATACCGGCATCCTTCTTGAACATGCCGAAATGAACTGGACAATCGGAATACGTACCCCATGGACACTTGAAAACCCCAAAATCTGGGATAAAACCCATAAACTGGGAGGAATACTTTTTAAGGCCAGTGCTTTAATCTGCCTCTTTGGTATAATTTTACCTGGCATAACCATGTGGCTGGTTATTATACCTGTCCTTGGAACCGCCTTCTTTACCATGGGTTACTCCTATTGGCTCTTTCTCAAAGAAAAAAGAAAAAACTAGCCCCGAAAAAGAAGAGTGCACGGTAAGAACAGGCCTATTGACATAAGACTGTTTTTATTATATTATCTGCAGCCTGGCAATATCTAATAGCCGGTAATAAAGGCTATACACCAGGATTATAAATGCCAGATAATATGAACAACACCCCCGACAAAAGCAGCGACAAAAAACTTTCCGACAATAGACCCTTAAAAGAGGATGTTTTTGCCAATAACAATCTGACCAACGAATACGCCAGAGTAAACACCCTTTGGAATCAGCTGGTCCAAATCCTGATCGCAGGAGGCGGACGCAAGCCGGAAGAGGCGGCCGAACGTGAAATAAAATTCCTGTGTTCCAAACTTATACTGGCCATCAAACAATCCGGTGAAACCTTAGCCCAAACTTCGCCCGTTGATCCGGGAACAGTACAGAAACAGGTCAGCATCATCTCCAATGGCCTTGGCGATCTACATTTGCACCTGCAGGACATTGGACTTGAAAACTACCTGCTGGAAGAAGTTGAAAAAACTCTTGGCATTCATATAACTACTTCCACGCGCGTAGATGTTTGGAGAGAGCTCACTGTTGAATATTCTCCGCAAAGCACAAATCGTATTTCCTTTATCTCGCAAAACCAGCAAGCCGCGGTAACTTCACTTATTCAGGAAACCGATCCTCAGCCCGGAAAATATGAAAAGATTATTGCTGCAATGCGGGAAAATAAGAAAAAATTCACACCCAAAGCTCCATCCACGGATAACTCAACAGGCGAAACCTCAATGCCCACCAATGAGCCCGGTACCGTAATTCCTCCGGCTTCCATTGATGCTAAAGACAAAAACCAGCCACAAACAGAAGAGCCCAAGCCCGTAAACTCTCCCATTTCCAACCACATTGTTATCCCCAAAGCAGAGATAAAAATCTCTTTCACCGATAGCAAACCGGCAGTAGTAACAAAAAACGTAGCTGTGCCCGCCCCAATGCCGCCAGTAAAAAATGACCAACCGGCAGTAAAGCCACAAACACCAGCCATACAACATCAACCAACAGAACAGCCGCCCAAAACCCCTGTAGATGTACAATCTAAAATAAGCGGCAAAATCAAAAAAGCACTAAAGCTTGGCACTGTAATTGGACTTCCAATTCTTGGACTTTCATTTCTGGGATTTTCCATCATCGGCTCCGATAGCTGTAAAACAAACAAGACCCCACAGATCTCCAAAACATCCCCTCCTCCAAGCGCCAGCGCCACCGAGCAAAAGACTGACCATAAAAAACCTGAGTCAAAAACCCCTGTAACCACAATTAAAAAAACTGCTCCACAAACTTATGGTTTAAACAGTTTAAGCAGGGATTTCCAGTCATACCAAAACCGGTATTTCAGACAGACCAGTTTCGAAAATATTCTTAGCCGAGCCATGGACAACACCCGTGTTGAACTGAGCGGCCAGGAAACAGCCACGGAAGCCAAAATAAAAGCCTATCGCGCTTTTCTGCAGGAATGCATCGAACAGAGCGGCACCGAAAAAACTGTTAAAAATTTCTGCAAAATCCGTGACCGTGAAGCCGCTGAACTACAGGAAAAAATCAAAGCGTCATCCGACAAAAACGCTATTACGCCATTCGCAGAAAAAAGCCGCGCCGAATCGCGACTGCTGTTTAATGCCGTCCCCGCGCCAACCCCGCTTCCAGAACAGGACCCGAATATTGGCTACGCCGTTGACCGCAACCCCGTCCATAACCATACCTGGGCCTACGTCAGCCAGAACTTTCCCAAAACAGCTTCCGGCATCTACAGCACTTTAAATGAAGCTTTCGATATTATCGAAAACGAACACCCCTGCCCCGACAATCGACCCGCCAGTTTTCGCAACTGCGTCTTTGGCACTTTAACCGGCATCGCCCAAATCCACCGCGAACGGAATCCCAAAGATGATTCGCTTAAAATCATCAACCAGCTTGAAGAACAGGCAAGCGCGCCGCACTTCCTAAACAAAATTATCGCCGTCACCAAACCAGTCAGCTCCGGGAGCCGGCCGACATCAGGCAGAATTATGCAATCACCATCATCTACGTCTAACCAGCCATCCCCCAAACCGGCATCTGCCACACCACCAATCCACAGCCAAAACATTCCTCATCCGCAAACAGACTTCGGCGTTGATGAAAACACCTGGTTCAACAATGGTGAAAAATTATCTGAACAGAACATCAAAGAAAGCGTCGAAAACCGCCGCTTCGTTGAAGCCTATCCGGAATGGTTTCCTTATGAGCCAAAAGCAAAACACCCCAGCCTGTTCACCCGCGCAACCGCCTACCTGAAAAAACTTTTCAAAAACCAGCCGACTCCAGAAGAACAGGAACAGGCCGAACTTATGGCCTCCATCCCTAAAAAAAGTTTCTGGAAAAACCTGATTGGATAAGCTAAATTTGGTGGTGTTCCAGTTAAATCTGCACCAAAAACTTTGCACTTCCAATCTTAAAAATGATCGACTTTCTCATTCACCAGCATCCGGTTATTCAGGCACTACTTGCAGGAACATTCACCTTTTTACTCACCGCCCTGGGAGCACTTGGCGTTTTTCTGACTAAAAACATCAACAAGAAAGTCATGGACACCATGCTTGGCTTTGCCGCCGGCGTTATGATAGCCGCCAGTTTCTGGTCACTCCTTAACCCAGCCATCGAGATGTCCGTTGCCGGAACTTTTCCCAAATGGTTCCCCGCCGCAACTGGCTTTCTTGCCGGAGGAATTTTCCTGCGAATTCTGGACAAGATCATCCCCCATCTGCATCTTGGACTACCTAAGAAAGATGCTGAAGGCATTAAAACTTCCTGGCATAAAAGCCTGCTCCTTGTACTTGCCATCACCCTCCACAATTTTCCCGAGGGGTTAGCCATTGGCGTTGCCTTTGGCGCAATCGGAAACGTTGCCCTTGGCAGCCATAGCAGCCCCGAAGCTGCCGTTGCAGCCGCCATCGCCCTGGCCATAGGTATCGGCATCCAAAATATTCCCGAAGGAATGGCCGTAGCCATGCCGCTCCGCCGTGAAGGATTAAGCCAAGGCAAAAGCTTTATTTATGGAGCGCTCTCCGGCATCATCGAACCGGTCGCCGCCGTCATCGGCGCCACACTGGTCATTTTTGCCCAATCCTTCCTCCCCTACGCCCTAAGTTTTGCCGCCGGCGCCATGATTTTTGTAGTTGTTGAAGAGGTCATCCCCGAAGCCCAGCACGACGGCAACACCGATTGGCCAACCATGGGGGCACTAATCGGCTTCGCCATGATGATGGTGCTTGATGTTGCCTTTTCCTGATACAATTCAGCCCACTTCCAAGTACACTTGTCAAACTTTCAAAGCGGTACTATCATACCTCCCTCCCGCCCGACTCGAGCCCGCTTTACCGCTACACTAAAGGCTTTAACAGGCCAGAAAGATAAAAGCTCGCATGTTTTGCGGGGAACCAAACGCTACTGTTGTTTGACATTCCGGATTATTGGCACTGCTGAAAAACACACAGATCTAACAGTCTGACATTCATCCACCCGCCACAACGGGTGACACACACAGGAGAAAAACCATGGATACGCTGTCAACGCTGCGTTTCTGGCTGTGGGACGTAGAACCCATCCGGTACTACGCCTCCTCAACCGTCGTAGCCTTGGCAGTCGTCCTCCTGCCAAGGTTCATCGTCAAAGCCATCGGCAACTGCACCTGGGGCTCCCGCTACGTAGTATGGGCCCTCAAGCATCTGCCGGCAGCCTGGACTGAGGACTTCGGGCCTCCGCTTATCTTTTCCGCCAACATGGTCGGATTCTGGAGATTTCTGATCTTCATTGCGGGGGACATTCTTTTCCACATCAATCACCCCGTCGCCCAATTCATCGGCGTCATGCTGATCGCCCTGGCCCTCGCGCTGGACCGTCTGGACGGACGGATTGCCGAGGTTTGCGGTCAGAAAACCCTGTTCGGCCAGTGGTGGGATCCGCTGCTGGACAAGCTGACGCTCAGCCTCCTCTCCGTCGACATGATCATCACCTGCATGCTCGCCCCCGCCATCAAACAGCTGGTTAGCCCTCTCGTAAACGGCAACCTGCTGCTGGCGGCGCTTGCCTTGCCGCAGATGATCATCATCCTGCTAATCCTCGGCACGCTCATCACCGCCGAGGTAGTTGGAACACTCGGACGCCCGCCCTTCAACAGGTGGAAAGAGCGCTGCATAACTATCGGCGCAACCGGCTTTGGAAAGATGAAATTCTTGACCATGGCCGTCTACTGCATGATCACCCTCCCCGTGCGCATGGGCTGGTTCCAAACCCCAAGCTGGGGAATCTACACCTTCCTGCTCATGAGCGACGCACTGGCGCTTCTGTCAGTCGCGTCCCGCTACCGCTACGAGCGGGAGTGGATCAACCAGTTCGTTGCAGCCACTACCAAGCCATTCAGGCACACCAAGCGAAACAACGTGCTGTTCGTCTTCGGACACCTGCTCCGCGAAGCACTGCGTCGAATCTATCGATTCTTCGGCGCCCGCATCAGCTTCGTCCGCAAACGTCAGCGCCCTTCGCTTCCCGCCACCGGCATCGCCGCACCAAACGGCATCTACCCACCTCCCGGAGCGATCACCACCGCCCAAAGTCCGGAAAATCACAACCCTAGCGTCTAAGAAGCCCGAACCCTAAAAAGTCTGGGCTTCTTGACCTTACGCACATAGCAATTCTCATTCTTCCAAAAATCCCTTCGTCTGCAGCTCCACCATCTCCAAATATTCCGGACAACTCCTTAAAAGTTCACTATGCGTCCCCTCCGCAATCAACCGCTGATCACCCAGAACAATAATCTTATCCGCATTCCTGACTGTTGATAAACGATGGGCAATTACCATGGATGAACGGCCCTCAATCAGCTTTTGCAGGCCCTTTTGCACCTTAGCTTCAGTCACACTATCCAAAGCGCTAGTCGGTTCATCCAAAACCACAATTTTAGGATTTTTTAAAATGGCGCGAGCAATACCCAACCTCTGTTTTTCACCTCCGCTAAGACGGACTCCCCTTTCTCCAATCGGTGTATCATAACCATTTTTCAACTTGCTTATAAAATCATCCGCTGCCGCAAACCCAGCCGCTTCAATAATTTCTTTACGCTTTGCCCCCGGCTTTCCATACGCAATATTATTGGCAATCGTTTCGTTATACAAAGAATGTTCCTGCAAAACCACTCCAAGAATCCGCCTGTAATCAGCCTGCCTGTATTCCTTTATATTCACACCATCCAGCAGCACCTCTCCGGAAGTAGGATCAGCCAGGCGTGTCAGCAAAGCCATCACTGTTGATTTACCCGCGCCCGAATGGCCGACAAGCGCAACCTGCTGTCCCGGTTCAATCGTAAAAGAAAGATTATTAAGGACCTTGCGCCCGCTTTCAGCCCGATCCTTGCTATCAGCATTCCTATCCTTCAAAGATCCATAAACAAAAGTCACATTCCTGAATTCAATTTTGCCTTTTACTTCCGATGGAACAAATTTTCGCGGCCTCTTTGGATCCACCACGCTGTCGCTCTGTTCTTCCAGCTTCAAAAACTTTTCAATATTTCTGGCCCGCCTTGAATACTCCGGCAAAATATCACCAAGCAAATGCAAGGGAGTAAGGATTTCATTCAAAAATCCCATAAACATAAACATCGTACCAATCGTCATCCAGCCATGCAGCACCTGATAGGCACCAAAAGCCATCACCATAAACTTTGCCAGCACATCCGGATTCAGGATCATCACCTTTCTCCACTTTGTATTAAGTTCAATCTGGGCATTCACGGCGCGATCGTTATACTCCTTTTGCGCGGCCATAAAAATTTTTTCATTCTGGTTCAGCTTATAAGTGACAATATTAGCCACCTGGTCAGACAAATGTTCATGCTTTTCCCTCCACAGCCGGTTAATTTCATGCTGCCTGTCCTCATATTTTTTAACCATAAAAAAGATCATCGCCAGTCCCGGCGGAATCACCGACAAAGAAACCAGCGTCATCTGCCAGTTCACACTGAAGGCAATCACCATCATCCCCACAAACCCGACTATTCCCGGTATAAAACGCCTGGTCCACCAGTTAATCATATCCCAAATGCCGGTATCGGCGTCATCCACCAGCTTGGCCAGCTGGCTGGAGTGCTTTTTGGTATGCTCATGATAATCCAGCCTTAAAAGCCTTTTGAATCCTTCCAGATGCACAATATTCGAAATCACATTACCAAGTTTCCAACCCAGGAAATTAAACTGCGAATTAAAAACATTATTGCAGACGGCCAACAAAAACCAGATGGCTATAACCGTCATCAGATAACGTAAACTCTCATCACTAAAAGCTTTCGCCACCAGCCCATTCGTCAAAGTATCAACCACTGTCTTATATAAAAACGGTTGAGCCAAGCGCGCTATTGTATCCAGAAGCATAAAACCCATCATCGGAATAAACATCTCTTTCTGCTTCCAGACGTGCTTTGCAGTATATATTACATACGGTTTCAGCATTGGCCGGTAAATTACAATTCACCACATATAATACACCAAACCCTAAAATATTACCACTGTCAACTCGAGCTATTGCGCAAACCTCAAAAAAATGTTAATATAATAAGATATATAATTTTATTTACAAACTTATCATTAAAAAAACACTATATGGAAAATAAAAACAAAAACATTTGGTACCTGGGCGGCGCCCTGGTTGCCGTTGTACTGGTTGTTACCGCCTTCTTTGCCGGCAACAGCATGGGATTACAGGGAAATCTTGGCAACCTTAGCCTTGGCGGCAAAGGAACCCTTCCCGGACAGGATCTTACTAACCAGGTTACAGCCTTATCAAAAAAAGTTGATACCCTTAGCCAAAACCTTACCAACGTAAACAATGTTTTGAACAGCGTAAAAAATACCAGCGACGGCACCCTAAAAACCGTATCAATGGTGAGATCAAGACTTTTTGGCAATACCAATTATCCAAAAGGTGACTGGATCGAAGGTACCCTCGACTATTCCTGGCTCAACGCCGCCGGATTCAACGATTATTACAGTAGCGTCATCAACCGTCTAAACGCCCTGGAACAGAAATAACATTCATCAACAAAAATTGATCCAAAAAGCCACCTAGCGTGGCTTTTTTGGTAAATATCCATCAAACTGATTCACCAAATCCTGCCTATTCGCCATCCGGCAAGACTCAATCATGGCCTGTAAAGAATCCAAAAATCCGGGTGTTGTTTTAACAAAAATGCGGTATTCATTATTATTTTTATCATCGCTGTTTAAAGACAAATCCTCTCCCTTCTTCCATATTTGCGGCAGCAATGAAAAATATCCACCCAACTTATCAACAGCTTCCGCATATCGCTTCTCTTTATAAAGTTCCATTCCCCAACCCTGATAAACAGGTGCCAGGTTTGGCGCCATTCCAAACGCCTTTCCAAAATATACCATTGCTTCACTTTGCTTTCCCAAAAAACCACTGAACTCCGCTTTTTTCAAATAATAAGAGTAACTATCCCCATAAAAACGTCTAGAAAGCTCAAGGTAAGAATCAGCCACGTTAAGCAGGTCTGTGTTGTTTAGGCCGATCGCGGCATTTCCCATTAGCAGCGCTGTCACATAAGCCATATCCCCCTGATCCGGATTCAGCACATTCGCCAAACCCATATTTTTAACTGAGGCTGAAAGCTCGTTCCTGTCCAGCTGGTCGATGGCCTGTCCAAACACCACGTCCGCCGCCAGCATTTTACCGGCGTTAACAACATTCAATGCCGAAACAAAAAACACTAAAGCCGTAACAGCTATTACCATTGCCTTGCTGTTAACGACTACCTGTCTTCCCCGTGACAGATAAGAAACAAGTACCGCCGCCAAAGAAAACCAAAGCAGCCAGTTGCTGGTAAGCTGGAAATTAAACAAATCACTGATCAAGAGTGCAATAAAGGCAAAAAAACTGATTCTAAAAAAACTGTCGGTAAATAATTCCTTTTTCTTTATTGCCGCAAAAATAATCCCCAAAACCGCCGCCATATAAACAGCCAAGCCCAAAAATCCCTGACTAATCAGGACATCAAATATTTCATTATGGGCACGGTCGGGAATATCACCCACAGCCTCATACTCAACCAATCCCGGAGGGTAAACTTTAGGGAACACCACAGACAAAGTTTCCGGCCCGTTTCCTAACAGGGCGTGATCCATAACCAATTCAGGCAATGCAGACCAGATCAGCACACGCGAATAAAGGGAACGCGTGTTAGGGATAACCATCACAACAAACACCACTGACACAACTATCAGCAGCGCCAAAAGCACCCACTTGATCCGCCTGAATAAACTGGAAAAAAAAGTAAAATAAAGTCCAATCGCCAAAGCCATGCCAAAAAACGAGGAACGATTTTCAGTTAAAATAAAAGCTGCCACAAGCATCATCAAAGCCCCCGCATAAAAAAATTTTTCCCAAAAATTTTTCCCGCGCTCCAGAAAACCCAGGGCAAACCAGATCGGGACAATCAAAAATTGACCCAGTAAATTGGGCTGTCCCAACGTTGAAAACACCCTCCCTACAAAAGTATCATTACTTTCCAGTGAAAAAATATAGAGCCCGAATTTTTGCAGGATAGCATATGTCCCAACCGCAAGACCCAGGTAAAACACCCAATTGAAAAACTTTTCGCTGCTACCCTTTAACCGTATGTACTGATAAAAAATCACGAAATGCAGCACATAAAAAACCTGTTGTACCAATCCCTGCATCCGGCTGTAAGAACCCCACAAACTTAAATTTGGAGCCACCGAAAAAACAGTCGACAATAAAAGGCTCAAAAGCCACAGCAAAACTAAAACCAAGGCAGGCCTGCTATAAGCAAAATGGATCTTTTTTTTGATGAAAAAATATACACACGCCGCCAGCAAAAAAAGACCTATAAAAACTCTTAAATAAACACTTTTGGGGAGCTCATAAAAATTATAACCCCACGGATTAATGATTAAAGGAACCAGAAAAACCAGTAAATATGGATCAAACCAGTTAAACCTGGATTCCTTCAATTTCATCGCCATAAAATTCGGATAAATTCAAATGCAACATTAACACTCCTTAAAGCCGCGCACAAAGAAAAGTATTAAAAACACCGGATACAAGCCAAGTAAAGCTTTTCCATACTCAAAAACACGCTTCTTTTTGACTTTTACCAAAAAAAATGCTCTAATTACGGCACCAGTAGTTTTTTATTTAAACCTAAATGGCAAAAAAGTTATATGTCGGAGGATTAGCCTGGGCTACGACCGACGAATCATTAAAGGCGGCTTTCGCCCAATGCGGTAATGTTGTTTCCGCGCAGGTAATCGTCGATAAATTCTCCGGCAGGTCCAAGGGATTTGGATTTGTGGAAATGGAAACCGATGAAGAAGCCGACAAAGCAATCGAAACCTGGAACGACCAGGAACTCGACGGACGCAAAATCAAAGTCAACGAAGCACGCCCAAAGGAAGACATGCCTCGCCGTAGTTTTGGTGGCGGTCGCGGAGGATTCGGCGGCGGTCGCAGAGAACATTCTGACGAAGGCAGGTGGTAAAAGGTTAACTCTTACCAATCCTGTTTAAAACAACTATAAACCCCCACCCTAAAAAGTGGGGGTTTAAATTTCTCTCCGTTTTTTAAAACGCAAACAGCCATGGAAAATAATGAAAATTACATATCACTGCTCCTGAACGAACATCACCATAACGCCATCCTGAGGAAGGTGTTCCATTGATGCTGACACAATTTTCCACCAGCCATAAACACCTTCCCCAAGGTGTTTTTATTTATGTAATTTTTTCTACCATGAACACACCAATTGAAAATTCCACCGATCAAATTAATGACAACCCTAAATTGCCGGAACAAAAACCGTCACCATCAGCAGAAATCCAGGCCTGCCTGGACCTGATTCGCCGCGGCATCCTGCAGATCAACGGCTATAACACCAGGCGCAACACCGCCCCGGAACTGGAAGCTTACTACCTTTATTGCCGGGAACAAAAAATCTGCCCGCGCTGCCAGAGCCAGTTTTCAACCAATAAATTCGGATCCCTAAGCTGCTCCTGCGCCGGTTATGAAGGGCCATAACGCAACTTGCCCAAAGCAAATTTATAGTATTAGATGAGGCCAGTAACTTGTCCCAAAACAATGAACATCATTCTGGCCTCATCATCGCCTGCCCGCAAACGCCTTATGGATGCCCTCAGTGTCCCATACCACTGCCATGCCTCGGAAATTTTTGAAGACATGCAGAAGTACTCAGACCCCGTTAAACTGGTAAAACATCTCGCCGCCGAAAAAGCAAAATCGGTCGCCCCCAAATACCCCAATGCCCTTATCATCGGCGTAGACACCTTTATCCTCATCGGCCAAGAAAAAATCATCAAAGCCCAAAACATCAAAGAAGCCGAAAACATTCTTAAAAAAATGAGTGGAAATACCATTGATGTAATCAGTGGCCTGGCCGTTTTAAAAACCGGTAAAAACGCGGAAATAATCGAAAAACACACTTCCCACGCCATAACTTCACTCAAAATAAAACCCCTCACCAAAATTGAAATAAACTACTTCGCCCGCCGTGAAGAAGCCTTAAAAATCAGCGGCGTCTTTGGCATTGAGGGCGAAGGCGGACGCCTGATCGAAAAAATCAACGGCGACTTCAACAACGTTGTCGGCATCCCCATTTTCCAGCTTAAAGAAGTGTTAAAAAAATACGGAGTAACAACCAGGTAGGCTAAACCCAAAGCAGAAATTCTAGAACTATTTTTCAAAATCATTTAAAATCTTTTTAGATAAACTTTTATCATTCATTTTTAAACATGAAAAACCTCCTTACCAGGCTGTGCCTTTCCATAGTTGGATTAACACTTATGGCTGCACCTGTAGCCTCAGCTTACATGGTTTTTAGCGACGTAAACGCCGGTACGGATTACCAGCAGGGTATCCAGTGGACTTATGATAATGGGATCATTAACGGTTACGGCGACGGCACTTTTGGTCCAAATAACTGCGTCCGCCGCGCTGAACTTGTCAAAATGATTTCTGAATACATGGACCCGATGCATGCCCAGATCGATGATAACTACGCCGACCCCGGATTCCGGGATGTTTATTCGGGTGACTGGTATTACCAG
>JAGOLJ010000021.1 GCA_017994125.1 Candidatus Altimarinota bacterium | reverse complement strand
GAGGTTCCATCCCTTTTTTATATAAATGCTATGAAGGCATTTTTCGATAATATGTGGCATTGGGCCATACAACGCGAAACTTGCGTTAAAAATCGCTTTTAAGTAATCAATGTGTACAAGAGGATGGACACCATTTTGTACATAAAATGGATTAAATCGGATAGGACTTACAGTAGCATCTCCGATTGTAAAAACGTTCATGTTTTTAAAGGATTCATCAGCAAGTAATTGCCTGTAATCTCGTTTTGCTGACTCCAACACTAAAAACGGTATGCTCTCTTGAGCCAGATTTTTTAATATGTATTTTACGGTCGTTGTTTTTCCGCTACCCGTTAAACCGCATTATGCTGGTACTGGCCGGAGAAGAAGGCGACCGTGAAAACTTCCTTAAAACTGCGAAAAAAATCGAGCAGGAATTTGGCCACACCTTTGGGCACTTTATGGTAACGATTCATCCCAAAAATCTGCCCGGCGAAATAAAGGGCAAATCAGCCAATGCCACCTGGGCAGCTAAAGAACTAAAAAAGTATATCGACCAGCAACCAGCTCCGGGGGCACCCCACTTGCCCTATGACAACATCATCATCAGCAATTTCGACGCCGACACCGTCACCCATCCCTGGTATTTTTCTGAACTAACCTTTAAATATCTCACTGCCGACGCCCGCGCCGAAAAAGCCTACCAGCCCACCCACATGTTCCATAACAACATCTGGGATGTTCCCATGATGGTCCGCATGGTCGCTTTATCATGCACCTTCTGGCGCATGGCCGAAAGCATGGAAAAAGACAAATACAAAAGTTTCTCATCGCGTTCGCTCAGTTTTAAAACCGTTATTGATGTCGATTACTGGGATCCATCCGTCATCCCCGAAGATTCCCGCCAATACTGGAGCGCCTATATAATTTATGACGGCCGTCACAGTCTAATCCCCATTTACTCACCCGTTTACATGGACGCCGTTCTTTCCGAAACTTACTCCGGCACCTTCAAAAGCCAATACCTCCAACTGCGCCGCTGGGCCTGGGGCGTTTGCGATTTCCCGTTTGTAGCACTCAACCTGTGGTACCATCCCAAACTTTCCATCTGGACTAAAATTCACCAAACCGTTGATTTCCTAAAAAACAGCTTCTTCTGGGCAACCAGCCCCATCCTTTTAACCTTCACTGGCTTCATTCCCGGGTTGGTCAACAAAGGCTTCCGCGAAACCGTTTTAGCTTACAACCTGCCGCAAATCATGAGCAACCTGCTCACTTTTGCTTCAAGCAGTATTATTGTTTGCGCCCTCATCAGTGTAACCCTGATCCCCTACAACCCCAAAAAAGGATGGTGGGGACAGGCATCTCTAATCCTTCAATGGCTGTTAATACCAGTCGTTAGCCTGCTCTTAAGCGCCGTCCCCGCGCTCGACGCCCAGACGCGCCTCATGTTTGGCAAACATCTGGAATACAAAGTAACCGCTAAAACCCGGCTCCGGGAGCCGTAAAAAATTAGCTCCCCTGCTTTGTGTAAAACTCAAGGATTGGTGCAAAGCCTGGCAACGTCGGCGTTGGAGGATCGAACTTGATATAAGTAGATCCCAACTGACGATCGGCATCGTTATTCTGCTGCGCCGCCATTCCTGTAGCAGGCTTAATCAGACATCCACCATCAATCTGGGCCTTTGGTTTGACCTGTGCGTCAAACATCGCAGCATAAAGCTCCGCGTCAGAAGCAACCATAACCGCAGGATTGCCGCACATTGGAACCTGGGTAGCAGGGTCGCGCATCAGCTCACCAACATATTGGCGCAGAAAGTTCAAATCATAGAGTTGAGCCTCCAGCTGGGTTGTCGCTTCCTGGCCTAGACCTGTCATAATCTTATCTCCGGTTGCCGTTGTAGGCACTGAACCTCCAATTGTATTATAAGAAGCCAAACTTCCCGTAATCCAAAGCTGTCTCTTATTTAAAATATTATTTGCGACTGTAGTCGAAGAAAAGTTAGGCAAACCTGTAACCGCGTCAGCTGTAACTCCGCCGGCAGGATTGTAAGAGAAAACCGAACCGCTAGCAAAGATGTTGGCCTGAATATCACGCACTGCGGCATCAATGTAAATATTTCCCTGGAAAGCGGGTTTTGGAGATCTTCCCAAATCCTTAAGGACAATTATACCCAGCCTCTGTTTTGGCGTTGATAACAGGGCGTTATACAAATCTGCGTTGATATAAACATTACCTCCATTGGAAATAATTGTCTTCTCGCCGCTCCAGGTTAACGGCCCGCCACCGGAAGAAGTTAACAGAATATCACCCTTACCATAGAATACAGTGCCATTCTGCAGACACTTCAGTGTACCCGAAGTCACTGCGGGATTTGTAGCACAATTATTCAAGTCGGTAATCGTTACCGTTCCAGGTATCAGCGTACTGTCGTCTCCTACTATCGCAGCTACATTCTGCCTGAATTTAGCCTCAAGCTGGTTAGTGGTAATATCGCCAAGTGATACGATTGCTCCTGCCGTTTTGGTAGTTGCAATAGCTCCGGAAGAATAAATACTTCCCAAAATAACGGCTGTCGGCTGGGCACCAAACGTACCAAGCGTACGTGGCAGCTTACTACCATAATAAGTTGCCTCGCCTGACCTTATCTTGCTGTAAAGGTAGAATCCGCCAACATACTGGCTGGCCTGCTGGCCCTTAAATCCAAATAACATATTAAAAGGTCCCGATGTATAGCCAGTCTTTTGCTGATCAATATCAGCAAATTTAGCATCCTTTGGATCAACATCAATAAAACCAAACTTATAATTTGGATCATTCATCATCCCTGCACTCCACTCAACTGTCCCTGAACCTGAAACTGTTGGGTTAAACGACTTCGGCAAACCTACAAAAGCCGTCAAAATATCGGGATTACCCGGCAAATCATTGTTAAGATCTTTAATCTCCATTGGCGGCTTAAACCGGATCGCCAACGGACTATATGTGCTAACCGGCAATAACTTAAATGTACAGGTAGAGAAATCCTCACCATAAGCGCATTGGTCAGCATCATTATCGTAAACCTTAACTCCGACATCCTGAAGCACCAGATCATTGCTTTCAACTCCATTCAAATCGGACGGATAAATAAACCCTTCATTGGAGAACCAGGTATTATCACTAGCCTTTGTCTTATTCTCGTTTGAAGTAGGAGCAATCGACTCAATATTGTTAGTAAAATTGTAATCACCGGCGGCATAAGTAAGACCAAATCCGGTACTTACCTGCGTACAGGGCTTGGTAACAGCACGCCTTGTATCGGAAGAACACGGATTATCGGGCGTTGCCAAAAGCTTATCAGTCTTAATGGTCTGATCTTTTTTAACCGTGTCTTTTAACCAGTCAGGATTGGCATAAACCGTATACCTTGGACCTGTAACATAAGCCCCGTTACGGTCTTTCATTTTGATTGTAAGCGTATAACCGCCTTCTCCCGCCCTAATGCTGTCCGTAGCCGGATTTTCATCAGCCTGCGACGGAACCGGCGAAATCACCACGCTCACATCGGTAAGGCTCTGCGTAAGCGTATACCAGGGGAAAAGCACGCCATCCAAATCTATCCAGCCCACATTATCGGACCAGACGCTGGTTGACTGCTTGCCGTTAAAAGGTGCGGCAGTGTGGGTAGCCGGACAAGCTGTACCCGAAAAAGAATTAAACGGATCTGTATAAACATACCCCTGACATTTGGCGTCGTTCACCTCCATGGCCAGCTGTGAAAAAGCTGTCTGGAAAGATATGTATCCCGAATTATCTCCATAGGCGTAACCGGAAAATTTACCGTTAGCGTCAACCGTAACTCCGTACGTATAATAACCGCAATCAATACCCAGATTCTTACCCATCTTTAAGGGAACTGTTGTTCCATCGCAAAACATACTGATCCATCCAAGGTTATCATCCCAGGCCCAGCCTTTTAACACAAAAGGAGCAACTCCATCATTCCCGGGATCCTCTGCACATGCTTCATATTGGTATTCTGGGCTCTGCGGCACCACCGTCTTATTAGGATCAAACATCACCATCCCGGAGTTATTAACCCCACCAACTGACACATATTTGCCGCTCCCCCTGATATCAAAACAGGTGTTACTGGCCGCCCTTGCCGTATGAGGCTGCAAAGCCAAAAACAGCAAAGCTGCCAAAAACAGCAAAGACAGAAAGCTGCCAACATTTAATCTATTTAAAACAGCAACTTTAGCTGCCGGACTGTTCATTGAATTAAACATCAAACTATTGGATTTTTTTGCGATTTTCATTTGTTTTTATTTTTAATAATTATAAATCATATTATTATACCACAAAGAGGAGACTAAAAAAATACAGATTTTAAGGCAAAACAGTGTTTTTCTGTTGAGTAAATCCTGACGCTTGACAAAAGTGTAAATATATATTATTATCGCCGCCTGCCAATCTTACCATTACTATCCATTACTATGCCAAGCTTAAATCTAAACACTCACGAGCCAGACCAGGAAACCGAATATGAAGAACCCGTGACACAGGAAAAAGTTGAAACCAACGTTAATACACCCCAGGGAAAATCCACAGAATCCGTTTCTGCACTTCAAACGCCCATCCTTATTCAGCAAACGCAAAAAAGCACCAAAGAAAAAATCAGAGCTTTATATGAACAATTATTATCAAAGTTAATGTGGAAAACCGTTGTCGTTAAAGGAGAAGGCTCCACCGCCTATCGCACCGCCCCCGACAAACTGGTACTCAAACCAACAGTATTCCTCAAACTTTCGAAGAATAAAAAACTGTTAATGGGTTTAGCTCTGGCTGCAGGACTGGCCGTACAACCAACCGTAAAAGCCGCAAAATATCTCTACCAGGAAAGTCATGCTTCCAAAGAAACCCAGCCCACAGAAATATGCGATGGCATTGATAACGACAACAACGGCATGATCGATGAACCTTTTGGCGTTGGAAACCCCTGCACCGTTGGCGTCGGCGCTTGCAGAAATACAGGTATAATTCTCTGCAATGCACAAAGAACAGCTTCCTGTTCAGCAAAAGCAGGCACCCCCACAGCTGAAATCTACGATAACATAGACAATGACTGCAATGGACAAACTGACGATGTTGCAGCATACAACGCGCGCCACTAGACAGCAATCGCTCTACGTCAAATCAAATCACTCCGACATATCATCGCACCACGCAACGCCTCACCCATAACCCCAGACCATTAATTTTTGGCTTACAAGTGCGCTCACGCCAACATTTAACATTAGCGCGCGCAACTCTAAGTCGTTGATTTTGGGCTTGTTACAGGTATAATTTAAACACATCTAGGTTTTGTTTCAGGAACGGATTTCAGTTTTTTTAATGAATTTTTGAGTTAGGAACGGCTGATGGTTGAAGATGTGCAAAACACATTTTTACTGGCACACACATCTGCAGCTAAAAGTGCGCATACTCGCGTACCCAAACCAAATTATTTCCTAACCATCTTTTTCATGAATAAAATTTTGAGTAACAAAGAAATCTTATCTGACAAGGCTCTCTACAAAAAATGTGTTATGTACGGCAAACAGGCATTACAGGCCAAACGCAAATTTATGGGGCTCCTGCCAGAAGTCTGCAAACGACGTCTTTATGAGAAAAAAGGCTTCACTTCAATTTTTGAATTCGCAGCCAAACTGGCCGGTGTAAGCAAAGAACAGGTATCAAATATCATCAACCTTGAGCGTCAATTTACAGATAAATCAATGCTGCACAAACTACTGGTAAACGGAGAAGTAAGCGCAAATAAACTTATACGCATAGCATCAATTGCAACAAATAAAAATGAAAAGGAACTGGCGGAAAAAGTAAAAATCTTGCCCAGCCGCGCCCTGGAAATTTGGGTAAAAGATGTGAAAAACGGGCAAAATCGCCCAAACGCAAAAGAAGTAAACGGGGCAACCGATGAAACGAAACACGCGGCAATGACTTTCCACAACAACAGCTTACAAAAGCCACTATTTATCGATCAGGACTTGCACGTGCAACCGGACACACAGGAAAACCTGCAGGAAAAAGCTGTTTCAAGAATTGATCGTGACCTGAAATTAATTAGAGCTTTAAGCGAAGAAACAAAACAAAAGTTATCTGAACTTCAGGAAAAGGGAATTGATATCGATAAATTAATTTGGGAAATGCTCACAAAACGCGAACAGGAGATTGAGAAAGAAAAAAGACAACTTGGAGAAGAAGAAAAACAAAAACTGGCCACAACGGACTCACGACTAACCAAAGATAAAAATCCCGTAAAAAGCTCACGTTATATCAATGTACGCATACAAAAAATATTGTGGCAGGAATTTGGATCAAAATGCGCCATGCCCGGATGCAGGCGCAAAAAAGAGGAAATCCACCATCAAATTCCATTCGCAATAACACGCATTCATGACCCAAACAACCTGATACCACTCTGCCGCGGGCACCACCTGCTGGAACATTTGCCAAACACAACCTGAAACCAGGATCCCGTGCGTAACCAAACACCCCCGCGCCACTGACCGACAGTCACACCCCTCAAACGGCAAATGTGCCCCCGCATAACGCTGCCTGTTGCGGCTAATTCAACGCAGCTTTATTTCCCAGCCTTCGTTTTAGCTGTCTTCGCTTTTGCCACCGTTTTCCTGGCAGTTGCCGTTTTTCCAGCCCCGGCTATCTTTTTCCCTGTTTCTGCCGCTGTTTTCTTCCCGGCCGGACCTGCTCCAACGGTCTTCTTGCCAACCGCCGGCTTCTTAGCAGTTGCCCCGGCCTTCTTATCTTCTCCGGGAACAACAATCACATTGCCGTTTTCATCCGTTTTTGGTTTATCCCAGCTTGCGTATTTGCATTTTGGATATTTATTACATCCATAAAACAGCTTACCTGTGCGGCGGGCGCGCCTTTCAATCAGTTGGCCGTCTTTGCACTGCGGACACTTGATACCAGTCAGTTTCACAATCGGCTGAATATTTTTACATTTCGGATAGCCGCTGCATCCAAGAAAAGAGCCAAACCTGCCATGCTTAACTTCCATTGGCTGGCCACACTTGTCACACTTTTTACCTGCGAGTTTCTTTTCAAGTTCAATATCTTCAGGGGATTTTTCCGGCCTGGTACCATCATCCATCGGCTTGGCATTCTTACATTTTGGATAATTGGAACAGGAAAGGAACTTGCCAAAACGTCCCAGCTTAACAATCATCGGACTGCCGCATTTCTCGCACTTTTCCTCGGTTTTTTCCAGATTAACAATGTCCGATTTATTAATGGAATTCTGTTTTTCCAGAATAGTTTTGTGGAAATCTCCATAAAAATCGTCAATAACCGGCACCCACTTTTTCTTTCCCTCTGCAATTTCATCGAGATCCTCTTCCATCTGAGCCGTAAACTTGTAATTAACAATTCCCGGAAAATGCTGCACCAGCATATCAGTAACCACTTCACCCAGATCCGTCGCCTTCAACTGCTTGTTTTCCTTCTCCACATAGCCGCGTGAAATAATCGTCGTAATGGTCGGGGCATAAGTTGATGGCCTGCCAATCCCCTCCGACTCCAGCTTTTTGACAAGGCTGGCTTCAGTATATCTGGCCGGTGGCTTGGTAAAATGCTGGTTTGGTTTCAAATCTTTAAGATCAACACTATCTCCTGTTTCCATTGCGGGAAGGATCTTTTCCTTTTCAGCATCCTTTTCTTCCGGCTGATCATAATCTTCCACATAGGCCCGCATAAAGCCTGGGAACTTCACTGTTTGCCCGGTAGCTCTGAATAGGTAATCGGTTTTTGTACCGTCTTTGACAGGGGCAATATCAACCCCCACAGCTTTAAGCTCAGCTTCCCTCATCTGGCAAGCCAGTGTGCGCTTCCAGATCAATTCATACAAACGGTACTGGTCTTTATCAAGGTACTGTTTAACATCTTCCGGAAGCAGCGAAAGGTCTACCGGACGAATAGCTTCGTGGGCTTCCTGCGCGCCCTTCTTCGACTTATAGAAACGGGGCGTTGGAAGGGCATACTCCTTACCAAACTCCCTGGTAATCACCTCTTTAGCCTGAGCCAATGCAACCTGTGAAAGGTTCACCGAGTCGGTACGCATATAGGTAATCAAACCCGTCATCCCTCGCCCGTGCTGAACACCTTCATAAAGCTGCTGGGCAATCGTCATCGTCCTGTTAACCGAAAATCCCAATTTGCGTGAAGCTTCCTGTTGCAACGTAGACGTTGTAAAAGGCGCCGCCGGAGACCTCTTTACATCCTTCTCTTCCACCGAGACCACTTCATAATCCGCGCCTTTCAGTTCTTTTAGGATTTGATCAGCCTGTGCCCCATTCGTAATCTTTAATTCCTTTCCTTTATACTTATTTAAAAAGGCCTCAAAAGAATCTTTCCCCTTATTAAATACCGCATCCATGCTCCAATACTCTTCCGCTTTGAAATTTCTGATCTCTCTTTCTCTTTCAACCACCAGCCTGACCGCCACACTCTGCACGCGCCCTGCGCTAAGGCCATAACGGATTTTCTTCCAAAGCAGCGGGGAAAGTTCATAACCTACCAGCCTATCCAAAACACGCCTGGCCTGCTGGGCATTAATCAGATCCTGATCCAGATCACGGGGATGTTTAAGGGCATCCAAAATCGCCCCTTCCGTAATCTCATGAAAAACAATTCTTTTCACATCATGCTTTTTGGGATCAACCTCCAGGGCCTGCAGCAAGTGCCAGCCGATGGCTTCTCCTTCGCGGTCCTCATCAGTTGCCAGAAACAGGTTCGTATCCTTCTTAATATAACTCTTTAACTCCTTGATCACCTTTTTTTTCTCCATCGGCACTATATAGGTAGGATTAAAGTCCTTTTTAACATCTATACCCAGTGTTGATTTCGGCAAATCGCGCACGTGCCCCATCGAGGCACGCACCATATACTTGCTTCCAAGTATCTTTGAAATAGTCTTCGCTTTCGCCGGTGACTCAACCACCACAAGGTTTTCAGCCATTTTTCTGGATTTAATGAATAAAAACTTATTGACAAGCGTCGCGCTTTATTTTGCCCTTAATAGGCCACAAAATCAATAGTAACGTTATTTACCCCAAAGTCAAACGGTATTTTATTGGCTGCAGCAAGCCATTAAATCAATTCGACTATCCCGCTGATAAAGCGACCATGGTCAATTATCGTCTTACTGCTCAAAAAAAACTTGCATTTACCTTCTATAACCTTATAATTCGAATCGGTCTTATTTCTTAACCAAATTAAGTCATGACCAAACAAGACTTGGTAAACGCAGCAGCCAACAAAGCTGGCGTTACAAAAAAAGCTGCCAACGAAGTTCTCGATGCAGTACTCGAGGCCATTACAAAGAGCCTCAAAAAAGGTGAAAACGTAACAGTAACCGGTTTCGGCACATTCCGCGTATCAAAGAGAGCTGCCCGCACTGGTGTAAATCCAAGAAACCCAGGCCAGAAGATCAAGATCCCAGCCATGAAACTCCCAGCCTTCAAGGCCGGCAAATCTCTTAAGGATGCTGTTCGCTAAATCGAACCAATCTTATTAAGATTAAGAAAGCCCCTCCGTAGCGAGGGGCTTTTTGTTTGCAAAAAAAGCATTTAAAGCCTAAATTACTAGCTGTAAATAGCCACAATTCCCTATGCCAAACGAACTGAACAAAATTCTGGAAGAAGCCCTGCAACATGTTGCAAATGCCCCAAACCTCACTTCACTGCAGGAAATAGAAGTAAAATACCTTGGCCGTAAAGGCGAGCTTTCCGAAATCATGCACTGCCTTAAAGACCTGCCTGATGAAGAAAAACGGACCTTTGGTCCAGCCTGCAACCAGGCCAAAAACACCCTGCTCCAGAAAATCGCCCATAAAAAACAGGAACTGGAAAACGAAGAGATTAAAAAGAACCTGTCTACCGGCTTTTTTGATACAAGCATTCCCGGAAAAGAATATGACGTTGGACACATCCACCCATTGGCACAGATCCAGTACGAAGTGGAACACATTTTTAGCGACATGGGATTTTCCGTAATGGACGGCCCCGAAATCGAAAGTGAATATTACAACTTTGAAGGATTAAACGTCCCTGCCGACCATCCCGCCCGCGACATGCAGGATACTTTCTTCATCAAAGACCGTGAGGACAAAAAACACGGCCGTCTGGTCCTGCGCACGCAAACCTCTCCCATCCAGATTCGCACAATGGAACGCTACGGCGCCCCATTGCGGGTAATCGCCCCCGGCCGCACCTTCCGCAATGAAGCCACCGATGCCTCTCACGAACACACTTTCCACCAGATTGAAGGCCTGCTTGTTGATAAAGACATTTCCCTTGCCCACTTAAAAGGCATCATGACCGAATTCTTAAGCCGCCTCTTCCGCCGCAAAGTAAAAGTGCGCTTCCGCCCGGGCTATTTTCCATTTGTTGAACCGGGCCTCGAGCTGGATTTTTCATGCCTGATTTGCAATGAAAAAGGCTGCAGCGTCTGCAAACGCACCGGCTGGATGGAATTTATGGGCGCCGGCATGGTTCACCCCAATGTTTTAAAAGCTGGCGGAATCGACAGCAGCAAATACCAGGGATGGGCCTTTGGTTTTGGCCTGGAACGCCTCGCCATTATGCGCTACGGCATTGAGGACATCCGCCTCTTCCATGGCGGCGATTTAAGATTCCTTGAACAATTTTAATCCGGCATAGCTTCTCCCCATGGATCTCCTAATGCACATCATCGGCATCATCGGCAACGCCCTGCTTGTAATTGCCTACATCCCCCAAATCATCAAACTGGTCAAAACCAAAAAAGGCGAAGATTTAAGCCTTGGCATGTGGTTCTGCTATCTGGTGGGTGATTTCCTTTTGGGGATCTACTCCATTTACACACGCGATTACATCTTCTGTTCTTTATTCATCCTCTTCACCGTTTTCAATATTATTGTCCTTGGTTTAACGCTTAAATACAACAAAAAGAAGAAGATTGAAATCTTCAGGGAATTCTAAAAAAATGATCCTTCACAGCCAGGCAAAAGACATAATCCTTTTGATCAAATGAATGCTTGTTTAAAGGCCCCCGCGAAAACAGCCGGGCACGGAGCCTTCACCAATTAACATATTTTATAGAGACATGTTTTTCTAAGGACCATCGCGAGGTTGAGCGGGCATGGAGCCCCAAAGCATAATCATCATGTTTTTGTTTTTAGAGGTATGTTCATTTAAAGACATCCGCAAGGCCAGCCGGGCATGGAGCCCCATAGGGGCGAGGCTGGCCGAAGCGTATAGTGAAGTGTGCCACGCAAGGGCACACAAACGTGTCTGAAAATGAATATACCTCCAAAAATCATAACAAATCCCTTATGAAAATCTCCCTCAATTGGCTGCGCGATTTTGTAGAGATCCCCGCCAACACCGATCCTAAGAAACTGGCTCACCTCTTCACTCTGCGCACCGCCGAAGTTGAAGGCGTTCATGATGAATCCGAAGAGTTTGCCCACATGGTTGTAGGACAAATCCTCGAAATCCATCCCCACCCCAACGCCGACAAACTCAAAATCACCAAAACCAGTGTAGGCACCGCTTCCAGGGAACCTCTGCAAATAATCTGCGGCGCAAACAACATTTATGAAGGGCAATATGTCGCTGTAGCACTGCCCGGATCAAAAGTACGCTGGCATGGCGAAGGCGAACCAGTAACCCTTGAACCAGCCAAAATCCGCGGCATAGAAAGTTTCGGCATGATCTGCGCAGGCAACGAAATAGGGCTTGAAGAAAATTCTGAAGGCATCTACGACCTTTCGTCCATCAAGCCTAAAGCCGGCACGCCCCTGGCCAAAGCACTCCATAAAGATGATGTCATCCTCACTGTTGATAACAAATCTTTAACCCATCGCCCGGATCTTTGGGGACATTACGGCATTGCCCGTGAAATCGCCGCCATCACAGGCCAAAAACTCAAACCCTTCAAAACCAGGGCCAAATACCCAGGCAAAGGTGAAAAAATTAAAGTTGAAATCAAAGAACCCAAACTCTGCCCGCGCTATATTGGTCTTTTAATCGAAAACTTGAAACTTGAAGAGTCTCCTTTGTGGCTAAAAAAACGCCTCCAGAGCATTGGCTATCGTCCCATCAATAATATCGTGGACATAACCAATTACGTCATGGCTGAACTCGGACAACCCATGCACGCCTTCGACGCCGCTAAAATCAGTAAGGGCATCATTGTCAGACGAGCCAGACCAGAAGAAGAAATCACTACTCTCGATGGCACAACCCGCAAACTGGACCGTGAAACCCTGGTCATAGCCGACCACGAAAAAGCCGTTGCACTAGCCGGAATTATGGGAGGATTAAATTCCGAAATCTCCGCTTCCACCAGTCGCGTCATCATTGAATCAGCCAACTTCAATCCCGCCAGTGTACGTAAAACTTCCGCCCGCCTGGGCCTGCGCACCGAAGCTGTCCAGCGTTTTGAAAAAAGCCTCGATCCTGTAATGGCCGAAACCGCCATGGACCGCCTGGTCGAACTCCTCCAGCAAATCTGCCCGCAAGTTGTCATCAAGGGCCCCAAAGCCGATGTTAAAAATTTCTCCGCCGCCAAAATAAGCGTCACCGTTGACCCCGACCGTATCAGCGCCAAAATCGGCCAACCCATCGCCCCGTCCCAGATGGTCAAATACCTCAAGGCAATAGGGTTTGAAGCAACACTTTCCGGATCATCAAGCGCTAAAAAGACAACCGCGAAGAAATCAAAAAACGCCATGACGGCCAAAACTTCGCCCAGATCTTCCCCCAAAATAAAGATAACCGTCCCCTCCTACCGGGCCACCAAAGATATCTCCATTGAAGACGACATCCTGGAAGAAGTAGCCCGTTTCTACGGCTACGAGAACATCCCTGAACTGCTGCCTTCGCTGCCAACCAGATTACCTGTTGAAAATAATGAAAGATTCCTCAAACACCTGGTAAGAAAAATCATGTCATGGGGCCTGGGCTTTAATGAAATCTACAACTACTCCTTCTACAGCATTGACGACATAAAAAAAGCCCTTCTTCCCGAAGAACCGCACCTGCAGATTGAAAACTATCTTTCCAAAGACCAGACCCACTTGCGTTTAAGTCTGCTTCCCAATCTCCTCAAGGCCACGGCGCAGAACTTGAAATACAAAAACAGCTTCAAGCTTTATGAGATCGGCCGCACTTATGAAAATCTGCAGGAATATTTTCCCATCGAAGAAAAGAAAATCTGCGCCCTCATTGCCAAAGAAAAATCAGAATCAGGCACAGCGTCCGCCAGCTGGAACAACGACCTCTTTTATGAAGCTAAGGGCGCATTGGAAAAACTCCTAAGCGAACTTAAAATATCTACACTTACATTTCAAAAAGCCACAACCTTCTGCCCTTATGCCCATCCAGGCAAGCACGCCGAATACTTACTTAAAGGCATGGAAGAGGGACAGGAAGACCAGGTCATCGCCCGCGTTTTTGAACTTCACCCCGTTGTTGCTAAAAACTTCGGGCTTGAATCCGCCGGAATCGCCTGCTTCGAAATCAATTTCACCAGACTCGTCCCGCTCAAACGCTACGAACCCCATTACAAACCGGTTCCACGCTTCCCCGGCATTGAAATAGACATTTCCGTACTTTTTGACAGCAAAACCGAGGTATCCACCATTCAAAAACTGATAAGCTCCGGCAATCACCAGTTAATCAAAGAAGTTAAACTATTCGACATCTACACCGGCCAGGGCATACCGGAAGGCAAAACCGCTTTCGCCTTTAAAGTACTGCTGCAAGCCGATGACCGCACTCTCACCGACGCCGAAATGAAAGAAGTTCAACAGAAGATTTTTGGAGCACTCAGCCATAATGGAGGAACTGTAAGGGGTTTAGCTTAAATGTTGGCAGCTCTTCACTGTTGACATAATAAGCGCTTGTGGTAAATTTTAACAAAACTGTAATTTACCATAAGTGGCAACATCCATAGAACAAATCAACACTTTCTTTGATCACCTGGAAAGCACACTCCACCCCATCAACCATGGAGTAAGTGTTGACCTGAAAATCATGGTCGAAGAAGTAATCAATATCGAAGCCGCCCACGCCGCCAATCCCGAAACAAAAGCTTTAATGCTTAATGATGCCAATGAATTCTGTGACGAACTAAACGCCAGAGTCCTTGAATATGTTAAAACAATGGATGAAACGCAAAAAAAAGATTTGGCTCAAAAACTGGCCAAGTTGCTCGAACACGCCAAAGATCTGGGCGACGGGCTATTTCAATTCCTGTCCAACATCTTTAAAGGCATCCCTTTAGAACAGTTCCTGCCGCAAAAAGTAGAAAAAAAAACTGAAGATCCCGAACTGTCATTCCAGCACCGTTACCCTTTCAAACTGCCCGACCTGTTATGTACCTCTGGAGATATCAAAACCTTTTTAACAGCCTGCGGACTTGAAATTAAACCATG
>JAGOLJ010000020.1 GCA_017994125.1 Candidatus Altimarinota bacterium | reverse complement strand
CGTGTCACCGGCTATGCCAGAAGCGACGGAGCTTCCAACAATCCAAGAATCTATGACGCCGGCGGAACCATCATCTGGCAATGCTCAACCTATTGCAACAGCAACACGTGGGAACAAATCAACGTAGAATATACAACCACCTCCGGATCACGCATCGATCTGTTCGGCTGGGGATCATCAGGCTACTCCGAATTCGACAATATCAGAGTAGAAGTTCTTAGCGAACCATGGCCTGTTGATATCAATGTAACCAATCCAAACGGAACCGGTACAGGCACCGGTCTGCTTACTTATTATGCCCCGCCCACAGTCACCGGAATTTCACCAAACTGGGATACCGCCAACGCTGAATATGGCGTATTGGTAGGCATCAGTGGCACCAATTTCTTCTGCAGCACTGTTGACTGTTCAGAAACCAATTTCAATGTCCAGATTGATGGACTGGATTGTACATCTCCAAACGTCTTCTCCAGCACCTCACTAGAATGTTTTGCCCCAGCCAATCACGCTGCCGCAACCGGACTGGATGCCACCGTACAGACCGAATCCGGCACAGGCACCGGCACCGGACTCTTTAGTTATTACGGCGCACCAACACTAACCAGCGTCACTCCATCAGCCGGCAAAGCCAATTACGGCACCAACATCGTTATCATCGGTACCGGATTTAGGCCAAGCCCAACCGTTACCATTGGCGGATATTCCGCAACCAACATCCAATATATCAGCTCAACTGAAATCCACGCCACCACCCCAAGCAGCATTGGTGATGGAACCTACCTCCTTGAAGTATCCAACACCCCGGATTATCAACCAGTATCAACCAACTTCACTTTCTATAACGCCCCAACCGTCACCGGAGTCACCCCCACCTGGGCAACCGGCAACGGCGGACAAACACTTACCATTTCCGGAACCAAGTTCTACAGTCAGACTGTAGACAATAGCGACGTAACTGTAAGCGTAGGCGGCGCAAACTGCGGAAGCATAGCCATCCTCTCAACCAGTTCCCTTACCTGTACCTTGGCCGCCGGGGCTAGCGCAGGACTTCAAAACATTTCCGTAACAACCCCATCCGGAACAGGCACTGGCAACAACCTAATAACCATCTACTATGCGCCAACCGTCACTGGCTTCTCCCCAACCTGGGGCATCTCCGCCGGTGGTACAAGCGTTACCATAAATGGAACCAATTTCCGTAGCGGAGCTGCTGTTTACTTTGGCACAACCCAAGTCCCATCCGGAGATGTAACCTTTATAGGCGACACCGCACTGCAGGTAATTACGCCAGCTCACACCGCAGGCATAGTCGCAGTTAGAGTAGTTAATCCAACTCCAGACTTCCAGGAAGCAAGCTTAAGCGGCTTTGAATATAAAGATCAGCCCACCATCACCAACGTCTCACCGTCATCCGGCCCAACTACTGGCGGAGCACATGTCACCATAACTGGTACTTACTTCAACACCGGCGCAACTGTCATGTTTGGAACCACTTCCTCAAGCAGTGTCACGGTCAACAGCTCAACCGAAATCGTAGCCGTCGCCCCCGCCCATACTGCAGGAACCGTCAATGTCACAGTCACCAACCCCAACGCTCTTTATGCCACAGCTGTAAACGCCTACACTTACCAAACCTCCAGCGCAGGAAACTCCACCGTCACCGCCTATCCGGAATCTGTACCAGCCGACGGAACAACCTCAAGCGAAATTACTGTAACCGTCCACGACGACAGCAACCAGCCAGTGCCGGGAGCTACCATTGAACTCAATGATAACGGCTCCGTTGGACAAATCACCTACGACCCAACCAGTCGCCGCGCCGAAACCAACGCCAGCGGTATCGCCACCTTCCTAGTAACATCAACCACCCGCGGCGTTATAACCTTCACCGCAACTATCGATCCGGACGGCACGCCTGTACAAATTACTGACACCGCCGATGTCCGCTTTACCTGCGCCGCAGGCAGTAACCAGCAATGCGCAGAAGTCGCAATTTCGGGATCAACACTGCCCCCAACATTTGTAGACATCCCTGACAGCTTTAGCTTTAAAACACTCGATATTTCCCTTGGCTACGATTATCAATACACCCATGACACCACTGGAAATTCCACTGGCTACGTAAGAAATACCAATGACGTTCTAACCATCCAGGACAGCAGCGGCCTTGGCAACTGGGCAGTTCAGGTACATTCAAGCACCTTCCAAAACGCTTCCAGCAACTACCTGCCTTTACAAAACTTCTACATTGTCACAACCGAAGCCGGCCTAAGCACACAGGAAGATCTTTATCCAACCGATGGTGTCGAATATCAACCATACAATATTACTCCGCAAAACATCACGGCCTCACGCAATGCCTCTGCAGACCCAAGCCATAACGCCCTTTACGGTGATTCTCAAACTTTCACCCTCCATGGCGCCACCTTTGGAACTGACAACACCCCCGGATCCCCAATTGAAATTCTTTCAGCCCCGGCAACCACCGGTCGCATCGGCAACTTCTCGCTCAACGCCAATTACATGCTGAAAGTGCCTGCCATACAAACACCAGGCACCTACACAACCACCATCACCTACGATCTGATCTATCCAGCAACCTAAAAAAGCGGACGCTTCGACCATTCTCCTTTATTTTCCGCTCCCTCATTATTTTAAAGCCAGGACCGCTTCCCCTCTGGCAAAATCAATCTGGGAAGGCTTCCTCATCCCATCAAACTTATTATCATCGATCATATTGGCCATCGACCTTACCGAAGCCAGCTTCATATTCCTGATATCATATTGCCTCATTAACTGCTGATGATCAGCTTCCAAACGTTTTAAATCGTACCCTTTTGTAGCAATCTGGTTGTAGGCAGCCAAATAACAAACCATCAAGAGTGCCGCAATCAAACCCAGCGCAGCTACCAACGCAACCGGCCCAATTTCAACTTTTCTAATCCTGTCACTGACAGCCTTAAAACTAAAACCATCTTTAAACAAGCCGCCAAAATTCATAACGCCCTGCATGGCCACCGCAACCGCATTCCCTCTGTTCCCCCTGGAAAAACTGGATCTTCCCTCGGCAACACTTCTTGAAGGCTGCGCATAGCGGTTCTGCTGAACACCGGCAAAAGTACGTTTCCGCCTTTCGCTGGGGAAGGACATCCTGTACGGACTGGACATAACATTAATGGACATTTTGGGCTTTGTTTAATTTTTTGTTAAAAGGAAGTTCGCAACCACCCTGGCTGCCATACTGTCAGCACCGGCTGTTAAAGTTTTTCCGCAATCCTAAGCTTGGCGCTGCGGCTGCGCGGATTCTGTTTCACTTCTTCTTCCGAAGGTTCCAAAGGTTTTTTGGTAATGATTTTTAGTTTGGGGATAAGAACTGTAGTTGTCGGCTGATCTGGCAGGTTAATGTAATCACGGCTGTTATCCCGGAACATATTCTTTACAATCCTGTCTTCCAGAGAGTGGTAAGAAATTACAACGATCCTGCCACCCGGCTTCAAAACTTCAATCGCTTGATCCAAACCTTTATGCAGCGCATCAAGCTCCTTGTTCACCTCAATACGCAAAGCCTGAAACACGCGCGTAGCCGGATGGATATGTCCCTGCCTTCCCACCAGTTTCTCAATAAAATCAGCCAACTGGCCGGTAGTCTTAAAAGGCTTTCTCCTTCTGGCCTGACAAATCTCACGGGCAATCTTGCGTGACCATCTTTCTTCGCCATATTCAAAGAAAATACGCATCAGCTCCTTTTCCGAATACTTATTAATCACCTCTTCCGCAGTAAGCTGCTGATCCTGATTAAAGCGCATGTCCAAAGGCCCCTCATGCAAAAAAGAAAAACCACGCTCCCCCTGATCAACATGCGGCGAAGCCAGGCCCAAATCCATCAGCACCGCATCAACTGATTTAATCTTCAGGTTCTTCAAAGCCTCGGCCAAATTGCTAAAATTATCATGAACCAAAAGTACCTGATCCTTAAACTCCTTCAGGTTCTTTTTAGCTGCTTCCAAATGATTATTATCCAAATCAAAACCGATTAACTTACCAGTTTTAGGCAGATTCATCAGAATTTCCCGGGCATGTCCTCCCAAACCAAGTGTACAATCAACAATATTCTTCTTTCCTTTAAGTGAAAGCCCATCAAGCGCCTCCTTCAACATCACCGATACATGTTTCAAACCAGCTGGGGCTTCTTCTTTCACCGGCACCTGCTTCACCACTTTCACGGCCTTTATTTTTTTTCCGGTTTTAGAAGCTTTTACAGCCTTCACCGGTTTTACTTTCTTTATAGCAGTCTTTTGGGACACACTTTTCTTATTTGATTTTACCGCTTTAAACCCTTTTTTAGCGGCAACCTTTTTAACACTCTTCTTTAAAACTTTAACCTTCAAAACCTTTGCAACCTTTTTGATTGCCATCTTCTTTGCCGGTTTCTTCACCTGCTTCTTATTTTTACCAAGCAACTTTTTAAGAACTTTCTTCAACCCGCCACCCTTAACTTTTTTTACCATTTTTTTGGAGATTTTAGGCTTTTTGTTCTTCATTTTGATTTATTTGTTCAAAAGTTGTGCACAAACCGTGTATAATTTTTTTGAACTCAGTTTGTGCCTCAAAATTAAGCCCTCCAAACTCAAAAGTCAACAAATCCACCCCGAAGCACACCAATTTTGTACTCAAATCACGTATATACACAATCAAATTTCAGCACTCAATAAACAAAAAACAGCCTATTCAAAAACAATTGCAGTTTTACCCCTTTATAGTATAACTTTTTTGCACTCAAAACTCATAAACCGCAAACCGATAACAATTAAATGACATATAAAATATCGCAGAGCCAAAAAAGTAGAACGCCCGCCTCAAATCTCAAACTTATTTCGTAATATCCACCGAGAACCGAACGCCGAAAAATTGTTCAGCCATCCCCTTATTATAGCAAAAAAAGGCCCATTAATGTTAGATTACCAACGAAACAATTACCCCTCCCCCATGCCCCGTGAACTACTTGTAGCCATCTTCTCAGCCTCCCCCATCCTTGAACTAAAAGGCGGCATCCCTATGGGCAGACTACTTGGCCTCCCCATTGAAGCAGCCTTCTTTTGGGCCATCATCGGTAATACCATTCCCGTCCCCATCCTTCTTAAATACCTTGAACCAATCGGCAACTGGCTCATGAAACATTCTAAATGGGCTAACAAATATCTAACCAAAATATTTGAAACCACACAGAATAAACATCATCCCCGCTTCCAAAGACTGGGCGCAATTATCCTACTCCCCGTGACGACCATCCCCTTCCCAGGCTCCGGCGCCTGGACTGCCGCCCTCATCGCCTATCTGTTCAAAGTACCTTTCAAAAAAGCTCTCCTGCTGATTTTTGCAGGTATCATCTGCGGCGGGCTGATTGTTTCAGCCCTCACTGAATCCGCCATAAGAATCCCCGGCATCTTTTATCAATAAAAGCCGCGCGGGCGTAACCGAAGCCCCTAAGAAGCCCTCTAAAAAGATTCACTCCTGATCTGCGACCACAAAACCCCTTCCCTCATCAAACTCATCTCACCCTTTTCGAACTTAATAATGGTTGAAGGCCTGTTTTTAACAAGTTTCCCTGCATCAATAATCAAATCGGGACGAAGTGGTTCACCCTCCAGTTGGCCCAAATAACACTCAACATCATAAACTTCCGGCCACTGCGTAAGATTAGCGCTAGTCGTGGTCAACGGTCCGGAAAAACCATCAATCAAATCCCTACACAATAAACAATCGGGACAGCGAAGCCCCACTGACTCCACACCCTCATTCAAAAAAACCGGCAAAGCATCTTTCCTTGGAAGCACAAGCGTCAAAGGCCCGGGCCAATATTTATCAGCCAATTCCCGCGGATTAATCATACTCCCAGTAGCAGTCGAGCAAGTCACCCCAAAATCAGCATACTTTTCCGCCTCCTCCAAACTCCCAACCATCACACTAACCGGCTTACTTTTAGCCATCTTCTTCAGTGCATAAAGTTTTTCCAGAGCTTTCTCATTAAAAATATCTACCGCCAGGCCATAACAGGTTTCTGTAGGATGCATAACCACACCACCGCGCTTCAAAACCCGCACCGCCAGAGTAATCGCCTCCTTGCTTTCATCCTCATTATCCAGATTTACTTTAACAATCTTCATAATACAAAAAACGAATATTACAGTGTAACTTACATAACAAAAAGATACCAGCAAAATCGCTGAAATACAACAAGGGCACCTTACTTGTCAAACCCCAGCCTTCCTATATAATAGGCACCGGGAGCTATTAATTAACAATTTACTGTGGACCGCAAACACGAAGTTTTAAAGGCAATCGTTAAACATTTTATCCATACCGCTGAACCGGTGGGCTCCGAAACCATCATTGTCAGTTATAAGTTTGATGTAAGCCCTGCCACCATCCGTAACGACATGGCCTCACTGGAACGTGAAGGACTTATCTATCAGCCACACACCTCCGCCGGACGCATCCCCACCGATCTGGGTTACCGCCTGTACGTTGATGAAATGGCCGACTTTGAAGTAGCCCGCAAACAGGCTCTGCAGGTTTTAAAAAACATGCGCCAGCAATATGAAGTAGAAAAAGCCAAAGAAAAAATTTACGACGCCGTAGAACTCATCGCCCGCTCCACCGAAAACGCCAGCTTTGCCACCACCCCCGATAACAACCGCACCTTTTACTTGGGCCTGGCCAATGTACTGCGCCAGCCGGAATTTTTAACCGACTCCGTCCGCGCCAGCCAGGTTATAGAAGTACTGGAAAAGCACGACCGCTTTGTTAATATTCTCAAGGGACTTGATATTGATGAAACCGTTAAAATTTTCATTGGCAAAGAAAACCTGATCCCGCAAATCCAAAGTTTAAGCATGATGGTCAGCCGCTACAAAGTCCACGGCTTCCACGGCTATATTGGCATCATCGGCCCAACCCGCATGAACTACCCCTTCAACACCGTTATCATCGAAGAGGTCAAAAAGTTGATAGAATCACACAAATAAAGATTCTGTTTTACACAAAAATTCTATTTCACACCCTAAGCACTCCGCGGAAAGACATTAAAGCGTCCGGCGGATTGTATTCGGCTGCATAAATCAGCACATCCCCTTTTTTGTCTCTGTAACCGCGCTTATAAAGTCCCACCATTCCTTCCACAAAATCTGTCCTCAACCAACAGTAAGACTTCTGGTCAAAATTTCCCAACCTCTGCAAACTGCGATACTCATCTTCACTCAAAAGCCGGATCCCCATAGCAGCAGCTTTTCTGGCAGCTTCATCATAATAGGTACTGCGCCTTTCCTGCGGACATTCATGGCAAAAATCCATAAAAATCAAAGAGCCGTCATTTTTATCAACGCCATACAAATCCGGCATACCGCCAGTTCGTTCCATTTCATAAAGCGAATAAAGTTTGGCCTCATTAGCCAATAAACGCTCCTGAACCTGCGTCCATCTTATTCCCTGCCGCTTTTCTTTAATCTTCGGGAACCTGCCATGGTATTCAAAACGGTCCTTAACCGCACTTAATAACTCTTCCTTCTGTCTAACAGTTAAAACCTTTTCCTTTTTGGCGGATTTTTCAACGCCTGCAGACCCAGCACCAGCAACGTTGGCCCCCGCTTCCGCGGCATGATCAGCACTAACTGTCCTTGTTATTTTTTCCCCAGTTTCACTTCTCTGCCGGTCAATCTGTTCGCGAATCATGGTTTCAGTTTCCAAAGAAAGACGACCTTCCTCAAGCAAACGCAAAACCGCCGCGCCAATCTCTTCCCGGTTGGCCGATAATGACCTCTTTCGATAAGGGTAAGTTACAAACCTGACAATTTTTTCTCCGAGTCCGCCTAATTTCATTTTTCTAAAGGAAAAGTGTCCAAATATTTTATCACAAAATCTTTTCCATTCATAGACCTTTGCCAACAAAATCTATTTTGTTATATTTAACCTGTTCTTAACTTTTTGAAATGAGCGATCAAACCAACGATAACAACACCGCCACCCCGCCTTCCGGCACAACCAGTCAACAAGCTACCACCCCATCCGACCAGAACCAGGATTTAACCATGCTCCAGCAGGAACTGGAAAATTCCCAAAAACAACTTGAAGCCACTAAAGAGCAACTTCAAAACCTCACCGCCGTCAGCCAGCGCGCTCTGGCCGACCTGCAAAATTACAAACGCCGCACCGAAGAAGAAAAAGCCTCATTTGTAACTTTCGCCAACGTCGAACTTTTAACAGCTCTTCTGCCAGCCATCGATAATATCCACCGCGCCCTCGCCCACGACCCCAAAGACGCCGAGTGGGCCAAAGGCGCCGAACAAACCATGAAACAACTCACCGACACACTCGAAAAACTGGGCTTAAAACCAATCCCAACCTTAAGCCAGAAATTCGATCCAAACATCCACGAAGCCCTCATGACAGCCCCCGGCGAAAAAGACCTCATCCTGGCCGAACTGGAAAAAGGTTACACCTGGAACGACAAAACCATCAAACGCGCCCGCGTCACTGTTGGCAATGGCGAAACACCTAAACCGTCTGAATCCACCCCGGCCTAAAACAACCATACTCCACCCCGCCGATGAAATATCAGGACTATTTAAAAAAACGCCACCCCTGCCCCTTCTGCCATTCCCGCAGGCACTTCGTCCATCACACTACCAAAGCCTACATCACCTACAGCCTGGCCCCGTACCACAAGCACCACATGCTGGTCATCCCCAAACGCCATGTTGTTTCCTATGAAAAACTACATGCCCAGGAAGAAAAAGAGATCAGTGAACTGATCAAAGTCGGCATTTCTATTCTCAACCACCTTGGCTATCGCGATTATTCCATCCTGGTTAGAAACGGCAAAAAAATCGGCAAAACCATCAATCACCTGCATTACCATCTGATCCCCAAAGCCGCTATTATCTCCCTACCGGAATCCGCGCCCAAAGAAATGAAAGAGTTCGTCCGCGATATCCTTACCCCAAAACAAATCAAACAAACCGTGGACGATTTAAAAGAAGCTTTCAACAAAATTTCCTAATCATTTTTGGCCACACTCTGATCTTCTGAAGCCGGAACTGCTTCCTCTTGCTCCTCTGAACTTTCCAGCATCATTCGTAATTTTTCCCTTATCTGGCCAGTAATTTTTCCACGCTGTTCCAAAACTTTCTCCAACCCTTCAATAAAAAAAGCTGGTGGCAAAACTGCCTGCAACTTTCCCCTGACACCCTCAGAAATCCTCTGTCTTGACCTCAATGAATCCGCCAAAGCTTCAGCCAGCAAATCCTGTGAAAACTGAAAAGCCTTAATTTTTTCCGGAGACTGAAAAGCATCATACAAAAACTGACTGTGCTCATCCAGGAACCCTTTATTTTTTTTATAAACCATCTTTGCCATTTTCTGGGCATGCCTGTTAAAAACCGTTCCATTTTGGGGTTTGCGGGAATAAAGGGAATAGCCATAATCCGGCATAGCAGAAACCTTGCCAATAATTAACTGATCCTCATACTCTGGACGCATGGAACACGAATCTATAAAAAACATCCTGTTCGGTTTAGCCACAAGCTGTTTGCCACCGGTTTCATCATCATCATTAAACCCAAGCAATGTAACAAAATGATAAGCCTTTGGCCCATGCTCAAAATTAAGACGTGGCGGAACTGCTACTACTGTGCGCACATCAACATCGTCAGAATTTAATCTTTCCCGTAAAAACTTCGTAATAGCAAAAGCCGCAAACTGATGGATATCACTACTATGGGGAACCCTGCTATCCGCTCCCAGCGTATGTCTCAATTCATCCCTGGCTCCATTACTAAGCCTCCTCAAAAGATCCTCCCTGGCCTGCAAAAAAACCGGATACCTTACCCGTAAAGTATTAAGCGCAGCATTAACATCGTCTGCCAAAAGTTCTCTTTCATCAACGCTCCTGTCACCAAAAATATCCTCAAGGATATCGGCCATATTAATCGCCCCACCTTTCATCGTTATTGGAATACTGTTTCTAACTTCGGTCATTTGATACTAATTCTTAAAAGCTCGCGAGGCGCGATTATAAGTAACAGCAAAAACAAAGTCAAAATATACTTCAGCCCGGAATTTTCCGGCATTCCAACTAGCCAACATAAGCCTTAGGCATAAAAGCTTTCCAGATTTCATAAATCTGCAAATCACAAACGATCATCTTCTTTTTAAGTCGACTCACCCCGGCAATAAACTCCAAGAACAGATTACTGTCAGCAAATTTGTCCCTAAAACCCGCCTCCTTAAGCCTTTCATACAATTTTGCAATCGATTCGTCTTCTTCACAACCAGCCTCAAACAGAAACAGGATAATATTATCCTTAAGTCCTTCCGGAACATTTTTGCCAAAACCTTTCCATAAACCGTTAAAAGCCAAAACCGCTTCCACCATATCTTCACTAAAAGGCTCACCCTGGCGCTTTAAAATCTCATCCCTAAGCCTTAATTCCAGCGCCTTCATAGGCACCACCGGCGTCAACGGTGAAGGAGCAGGCAAAGTGGGACGATCCGAGACAATCACCTTCGAAGGACTTGTGGTATTTGAAGGAATCGAAGGGGTTGAAGGAATTGCTTCATCCAAACCAAAAATCCTGTTCTTCACATCTTGCTTGATTGCGGGGACATGATGACCCGCAGCCTGCGGAGCTGGCGGCGCGAAAGATGGCGTCGAAGCAAACGGCCCCGGAACCTCGTGCTTTACAAAAAGGTTCGCATAACCACTTGTATCTTTTTTATCCGGCATATTTATAAAAAGGAGAGCGCATTTTAAGCGCAACTTTTAAATTTGTCAAATTGCACCCTGGTGGGCAACTACTTTCCATCCACCTCTTTTCCCTCTTGACCACCCCTTCTTAGCACTCTATAATTATGAGTGCTAAAGTTACACTTAACACTAATATACTATGAGCAAGATCATCGGCATCGACCTCGGAACCACCAACTCCTGCGTTGCAGTAATGGAAGGAACCGAAGCTGTAGTCATCCCAAACGTAGAAGGCCACCGAACCACCCCATCGGTAGTAGCCATCAAAAACGGTGAGCGCATGGTAGGCATCACTGCCAAAGCCCAGGCCGTCACCAACAGTGACAACACCATTTATTCTTCAAAGCGCCTCATAGGCCGCATGTACGACGAAATCCAGGAAGACGCCAAACGCCTTTCCTATAAAGTGGTACGCGGACGCGGCGGCGAAGCCGAAATCGTACTCGATGGCAAAGAACACCGCCCTGCCGAAATCAGCTCCATGGTTTTAGCCAAACTCAAAGCAGACGCCGAAGCCTACCTTGGCGAACCTGTCACCCAGGCCGTCATCACCGTACCGGCATACTTTAACGACAGCCAGCGCCAGGCCACCAAAGACGCCGGCAAGATCGCCGGACTGGAAGTACTTCGCATTATTAACGAACCAACCGCCGCTTCCCTGGCTTACGGACTTGATAAACATAAGAGCAAAGATAAGAAAATCGCTGTTTACGACTTTGGTGGAGGAACTTTCGACATCTCCATCCTGGAGCTGGGCGAAGGCGTTTTTGAGGTACTTTCCACCAACGGCAACACCCAGCTTGGTGGTGATGACATGGACGCCAAGATTGTCAGCTGGATTCTGGAAGAATTCAAAAAAGAATCGGGCATGGATTTAAGCGGAGACAAAGTTGCCCTGCAGCGTATGCGCGATCAGGCCGAAAAAGTTAAGATCGAACTTTCCACCCTGCATGAAGCCGAAGTCCAATTGCCTTTTATCGCCATGGACAAGGCTGGCGCTCCCAAACACTTCAACGTCAAACTTTCCCGCGCCAAGCTGGAAGATCTGGTTGCTGACCTGGTCGACAAGACCGTTGACCCCTGCAAAAAAGCCATGGATGACGCCAAAATCTACATGAGCGATCTGGATGAAGTAATCCTGGTCGGCGGCGCCACCCGCATGCCTATCATTCAGGAAAAAGTCCGCGCCATCTTTGGCAAAGAACCACACCGCGGCATCAACCCCGATGAAGTCGTAGGCCTTGGCGCAGCCATCCAGGGCGGCGTATTACAGGGCAACGTCAAAGACATCATTCTTTTGGATGTAACTCCCCTTTCACTTTCCATTGAAACCCTTGGCGGCGTTGCCACCCGTTTAATTGAACGCAACACCACCATCCCAACCACCAAATCACAAACCTTCTCCACCGCCGCCGATAACCAGCCGGCCGTGGAAATCCACGTGGTACAGGGGGAACGCCCACTCGCCGCAGACAACAAGTCCCTCGGTAAATTTGTGCTTGATGGCATCCCGCCAGCCCCACGCGGCGTCCCACAGGTTGAAGTAACCTTCGATATCGACGCCAACGGAATCATCAATGTAAAAGCCAAAGACAAAGCCACCAACAAAGAACAACACATCACCATCACCGGCTCCAGCAACATCCCCGAAGCCGACATTGAAAAAATGCGCAAAGAAGCGGAACAGTTTGCCGAAGAAGACAAAAAGAAGAAAGAAGGAATCGAAACCAGAAACCACGCCGAAAGCCTGGTCCTGCAATGCGAACGCACCCTCAAAGATGCCGGCGACAAAGTTGCCGACACCGTCAAAAAACCTGTCACCGAAAAAATCGACGCCCTCAAAAAACTTTTGGAAAACAAGGACGCCAAGCTTGAAGATATCAAAAAAGCCCACGACGAACTAAGTGAAGAGATCCAGAAAGTCGGCGCAGCCATGTACCAGGCCGCCGGAGCAACCGGCCCCGGCGCAGGAGCTGCCGGCAGTGATCCAAACGCGGCAGGCGGACCAGGCGCAAACGGCCCCTCCAGCGCAGGAGCAGGCGGCGACCCCGACGTCAAAGTCTACGAAAAAGGCAAAAAGCCCGGCGACGATAGCGCGTCCCAAAGCGGCTCCGAACCCGGCAAAGGCCCCGACGACACCGTAGAAGGCGAAGTAGTGAAGTAAAAGGCGGTTAACCCCCACCCCATAAACTTATCCGAATCACAAAAAGAGCCTTATCCAAGGCTCTTTTTCTTGTGTGCGCGCAAACTTTCAATAAATATTTCCTCTATAATCAATATCCACGATTTCAACCTCCAATCTTAACAGTCGCCTCTTAAGCCGAAGCCTGGTCTTTCCATCAAGCGATTTAATAAATTTCGCAATTTTATCAGGCATTTATACTATCCTGTTATAAGGCATCAATCAGCTCATCCACCTTAATCCCCTTCCCCTTGTTATCACGCTCTGCATTAAAAACGTTGCCAGCAGCAGAGCCCTTTTCCCCTTCCAGAAACGATTTAACCAGCACAATCCGTACCAGCGAACTCGCCGGCACCCCATACTGATCTGCTTTTTTCTGGATGGCTTTCTTAAGCTTTTCATCCACATTAATCTGCAAAAGACTCATGCAATTTACATTAATAATTAATGATTTTTTCATTAAAATATTAGTATAAATAAAATATAAAGTAAAGCCTGGCTAACTTACCAAATTAACCTTAAAAAAATTTAAACACAGTCTTAATTAAATCTAAAAATTTGAATTAAAAATACCCCGGACTTATAAGACGGTAAATATCGCACCTGCCCTTTGCCTAATCTTGAAAACCAAACGCCTATATCAAGCCAATAACAAAAGCAATTCCCCGCCATCTACCAAACACAGAAAATAGGCAGGGTGGAAATAAATCCTCCTCCATCAATATGCGAAAATCCATTTTTATGCTAAAATAAGAGGATTATTAAACCACAAAACATGGACTACCAACCTGAATACAAACCCCAATACCACTCATCCGAAGGCGAAGAAATCATAGAAATGTACCTGGACGACCACCAGGGCATCAAATACCAACGCTCCCCCTCCGCCCACCGCGCCAACTACAAAATGTTCCACTACAACGACATGGACAAGATCCCGTTTTTTACCATCTTTAAATAATCAACGCGCACTACCTACCTCTTAAACCAAATGCTCCGCGTCCTTGTAATGCTCGTACACATAGTTATAGACCTCAACTCCTTTTACTTCACAATCATCGCCCGTATAGGTTGGTTCAGGTAACCTTGCATATAAAACATCAGATATTGCTGTTTTTACACCAGCTCTTCCAATTTCAGTTTCTCTCCAATCCAGCACAAGCCTTTCCGTTTTAAGCTTTTTTAACAGATCTTTTGCTGCTTTTTTCACTATATCAACCTCTTTGGGGTTGAGCTTATCTTTCAACAGCAAATCAAAGACCGCCAGTTCTTCTTCATTTAAATGCTCTTTTGCAGCTCTTTGCTCTTCCTCGCTTAAATCCTTAGCCAAATCAACCAACTCATCAAATAAATGGTCAATATCATGTGCCCCGCTATTATACATGTCTAAAAGTGCATTTAACCGCTCCATAAACTTTAAACGTTTTTTGTTTTTCCTTACCATCTCGGTTATCTTTTCCTCCAACTCAACTTTCATCCCTTCAACTTGGATATTTTTGTTGTCTAGCTTTTCAAAGAAATCTTTAAGGGCATTAGCATCAAGCAGACTCAAGTCCTTAATTTTTACACGTTTCGATAAAATCATGTATTCGCCCGTTTGTATCGACTTATCTAATAAATCCTCTAAATCCTTTTTTACCTGGGAGACATCAACATC
>JAGOLJ010000019.1 GCA_017994125.1 Candidatus Altimarinota bacterium | reverse complement strand
GGCTTAAATCATTCTTATAAACCGGATTTGGACCATTTTTGAAGCTGCTTTCACCTGCCGAAGCATCGCCCGAAAGCACTCCCGTATCCATTATATGTCCCATTTCATGGACAAGTACGCTTACCAGCTCTTCATCACTCACATTAACACATCTAAGGTAAATGGTAGATCCTCCGCCAAGGCCTCTCCTTGCCGATTCCGAAAATACCAATGTCAGATTTTTCAGTTTGGATACAGGCTCGGTTGGCAGGCTTTTTAAAGTACGGTAAACCAGGGCTTTGCAATGGGAAAGTTCTCCGCTGTTGCTGTCAAATTCCTGGGTTGAATCAACCTGGGCATGCAGAGACAACCCAAATTCATCAAGCCTGGAAGCATAATTTGCGTCTTTTGCCGCGGATGGATGGGAAACGGTTTCCTGGCTGCTCGCTTTTGCCGTAGCCAGATTAATAATATTGGGATTTTCCATGCTGCTTAGGACATAATTAGTCCCAACCGCCCCGGCGGCTACAACCCCAAGGATAAAACAAGACAATAAAAGGCGTTTCATAAGAATCGTTATTAACTACCTTTTTGTCTTGATTTTTGTTTATTCCGAAATTAAAGGAAAAAATAGTAACACAAACGCATAAAAAGTCAATAATTAATAATGACTCCGTAATCTATTTTCTATAATAAAAATACGCCTTGGGGGAGGAGAGGAAATTTAAACCTCTAACTGCAAAAACATAACGTAGCTGGAAATATCTTTAACCCGTGTTCCTCCAGATACAACAGTAGAAGTTTCAATATTCTTTGCTTTTTCGGGATATTTCTTGGCTAAAAAGCTCAATGCTCCCTGATGGGCATCACTAATGGCATTGCCAATGCACTTCTGGTCGTCCGGAACATTGGCGATTTTGGCTTTGCGTACAACATACACCTTTGATCCATATTTGCTGAACTTTATTCCGGGATATCCCACATCGGTTTCACCTTTTTCCAGAGCGGCCTTATAACTTTCCAAATCGCTTTGCGAAAATTTATTATACTGTTTATCCAGAAAGGTAGGTAACTCCTTTTCAAGTTCAACATCATTTTGCAGACTCATCGTATCTTTTGCCCATTGCTTTGCAGCCTCATCGCTTGGGGCTGGTTTACCGTTCACTTTTAAATAAAGGTTTTTAATTACGCCAATGCCTTCACCGACCATCAGCCAGTTCCATGCTCTTATAGCTCCCGATTCCACTGACTTGTAAGTTCTGGAAAACAGATCTCCGCTATAAGTTAATTTGCCGTCTTCTGCCAGTTCAATCGACATAATATCAAGCCAGGTAGGGCGCGGCTGGAAATTTCTATATTTTGATTCCAGCTTTTCCACAGGATATTTGCTAAAGAAAGTGTCGCAGGCCATATAAATCTCTTCCGGCTTCATGTCTGCAGAAAGGACTGTTGGCAATTCGATCGCTTTTTTACCATTAGCTCTGGCTTCACGGTAACGCTGTGCCAGATCCAGAAAATCCTTGTCTCCCATATAGATGGCACTTTTGCGCACAACTTCGGCATTTTCGGGTGATGTCTTAAAAGAGGTTTCAAAAAAATCAGTGCGTCCGGCTGTTTTGGAAACCCAGTCGCTTAGGGTGTCTACCCCTGATTTTCCGGTAAACATCTTAAACAGGGCATTGGCCGCAAAACCGCCACCAATGGCTATACCTCCCCATTTAAGAACATCACCTATACCTTCACGCAGTTTAACTACAGTTTCATTTTCCGATTTAAAGATCCACAAAGTCAGGCCAATCGCACCACCTATAGCCAACGTTTTTTCACCCGGGCTCATCTTCATAAAGTTTTTACCAATATCTTTCAGCACTCCACCTATCTGATCCTTTATAGATGGCCCCACTTCCTCTTTTTCTTTTTCCATTTGCTGTGATAACTGCTGTCTGATTACTAGCGTCCTTTCACAGAGCTTGCGGATGGTGTGGTACGTCATATAACTTTTAATAAGTTCCGGCTCTTTATCCAAAACGTTACGCACCATCAATTCCTTGTGCAGTGTAGATTTAAAACTTTCTTCAGGCGTCTGCTCAATCAGCTTCGGCAGTCCCATCTTATCAAAATAGTTTTTCCCGGAAGTGATAATCTTGGCCATTTCGCTTTCTCCTTGCGTCGGACGCAGGCTTAACATGTTCAGCGCGGTATCAACATTAAAGCGGTCATTAAAGTTTTCCGGCGTAAAACCATGGGTTTCCAGGAACATGCGGACGCGTAATGCGTTCATGGACTCATTTTCGGGCAAAACTTCCCCCTGTTCATTCCGCTTGTCACGGCTTCTGAACTCTCCCAGAAGGTCAATCTTCGTTTTATCTACATTTCCGCCGTCTTGTGGCATGTTATTTTATGTTTAGTAATCTTTTGATTCTTCCCTGGATAGACCGGGATTCTTTCAACCTTCTTACGCCAACATCACTGGCCGCCCGGCGAAGTCTTTCCAGGGTAGCTCTCAAATTCCTGGCAAAGTCAGCCATTAAATCAACACCAAACCGGCACTGTGTTTCTTTATTTTTCAGGATTCGGTCTATTTCCGCGTTCACCTGCTGGGGCGACGCGCCCAAAAGTCTGTGGGCAGTTCCCAGGACAAAGTCATTAAATTCCCTCCACTTTTCAGTTGTCACATCATGGTAATGGCAGACATCCTGTGCGGGATGGAAGCTGGAAATGTCGTTGCCGGGGCGTTTTTTTTCAGCCATCTTATTGTTTATTTATGGGCTAGAAGAGCTTCATCAATGCGCGCTGCGTCATAGGTAAGCTCTTTATATAAGGAGTTAACCCTGTTTTCAAGATCCTCTTTCAGTCCTTGGATATCAGGAGCCATCATAATCATGGCATCAATTTCGGACATTTCAGGATGGTCGTTTAAAAGTTTATCAAACATTTCAACCTCTTTTGCTCCAAAATGATCAATTATCGTTAAGACTATCCTCTCAGCCAGTTTTTCTTCAATCATCTGGTGGAGAGCCAGTCTGGTAGGTGCGTTGATATCATGCAATTTCATGTCCTTTATTACTGAATCTACGAATTTGTCGACCTGGAAGTAAATTGCTTTAGCCATAATTTTGTGATTTTAATTAAGTTTTTATTTGTTATTTTTTCTTTTTTTCTGCTTCTGCCGGTTTCTCTTTTTCTTCGCTAGGCTTGTCTGCTTTCTTTTTTTCATCGGTCTTTTTGGAACTTACAGCTTTACCGATTTTACTTCCTAGTGCACCAATAACCCGGAAAGGATAAGATACCATCGACCAGGCTTTGCCCATGGTCCATTTTACAGCTGTATAGGTCTTTTTGCTCCCTTCTTTGGTTGCAGACCAGGCATCCTTTAAATCTTCGCTCCTTCTGAACTCACGGCTGGCAGTAATCAAATCCTGGCTGGTAAGGTGGTCTTCCGCTTCGCCCGGCGTCAGGTTGTTATCCTTAATATATTTTCTGGCTTCACGATATTTTTCCAGGAATTTTTGGCGGAAAATACGTCGTGAAAAAAGTTGTTTATACTCGGCCGACTGGTTGTGCAACATGCCAAGAAGGGCCTCTTCTTCACTGTTTCTGGCAGCCTCATCTTCATTTATTTTATTCAATATAATGTGTGCTTTGTTGCCGTCCTGGGCACTGACTTCACTAAAGAACTTATTAGCTCTCATTTCCTCACGCACTATCATCAGTGTGTGAATCAGGTTTTCCAGTTCAGTCGCATGTCTGTCAAAGATCTGGACGTGACCTTCCCGTTTTAACATATTAAAGCCAATAATAACGGCCTTAAGCTGTTCCGCAAAAGCAAAAAGTTTATCAGGAGTCATTTCAGGATGTTCTGCCATGATTTTACGTAATTCGGTAATGGTGGAATCACGACGTAATGCCCTTAACGGGTCAAAATCTTTATTAATGCCAGTGGTAAAGCAGATTACATCTTCTCCTCTTATATAAGGACGGCTGCCAGCCATCGACAGTGTGAATTTGCGAATACGATCCAGCACCCTGAAACTTAGCAGTGTGCTTCCAAGTCTTGAAGACATCCTTTCATTTACACCGCGGTAAAGGTCAATATTCTGCACATCAACTACATCAAGATTGGTTGAAATAAGCGCGTATTTTCTTCTCAACTCTTCATTGGTGATCCCGGCACGCACAAAATCCCTTTCTTTAAGCGCATAAAGTAATTGTCTGCAGGTTAACCTGATTCTTGGCCTGTTACCCTCACGCACAAAACGGCGAGCTTCATCCAGTGCGGCTGTAAACTGGTCAGATGTTACTTCATTAACAGGCGCTGGGCCTCCATGTTGCCCCCGTGGAGGAGGCTGAATAATTCCTTCGCCCCGTATCATTCGTGAAAACGGCGATCCGGCAGGTTGTTGGAAAGGCATATTATTTGGAGCGTTGGCCGGCGGCTGGGTATCGCCAAAGATCTCATCTATTTGGGATAACTGCATATTAAGTGGCTGAAACCCCATCAGTAGATTAAGGTTAGCCAGATTATTGGGGATTTGGTTGTTATTAACCTGATTAAGCAGGTTGATCAGGTTTGTATAGTTTTCACGGAATTTGTTTTCCGCTTTTAAAACTTTGGCGAACTCGTTATTTATGGCATCTTCCTGTTGGGTTTCTTTTTCGGTATTTCTCTGGATATCGGCTTCGGCCCGCTGTATTTGCTGGTTTAACTGGTTAACCTGCGCGGCCAACGGCGCTAAAATATTATTAGCTATTTGGAGTTGGGCTTGCGCGGCGGCAAGTGCCTGCTGGGTATTGGGATTCTGGTTATTATTGAATTGGTATTGGGCGGCCTGCACGGCAGCGTTGGCGTTGGCAACATTATTTTGAGCCTGTAATAGTTGGTTGTTTAAGCCGCCAACCTGTTGCTGTGCCTGTGCCAGCTGCGTACGGTCATTTTGCAGTCGTACCCGTGTATTCCAGAGACGCTGGCCAAAAGGCAGGGCGTCAATATACAGGTCGCGCATGTTGTTATAGGATTCCTGCAGGGCGTTACTAAGAGTTGTTGATCTTTCAATCCGTTGCTGTTGTTCCGCGTTTTGCTGCTGAGCCTGTTCCTCTGGCAGTCCATTCTGGATTGCCGTCAAATCATTAAAAAGCAGTTGCTGGTTCGCCGCCGGATCATTAAAAATCCTGAATTCCAGATAGGAAACCAGCGCCTTACCGGCAGCGTTGTTCTCCAGCGGATATAGCTGGTGTTCACGCAGGATGTCATAAACAAGCTGGTTTACCTGCGGATGCTGTTGCAATCCTGTATCAAGAAAGTTTTGCAGTCTTGTCGCATCGTAAACCACAGTAGACAGCCTTTTCTTCCTTTCAGTCGCCTCGATACTTCGGAATTGAAGCAGACGGTCATAAGGCGTCGCCGATGGCCTGGTTTCATAAGCCGGGAAAAGCTCAGTTGCCTGTGGAGCTCCAAGTCCTCCCACCCCGGCCTGCAGGGCTAAGGCCCTAAAGGTGTTTAGTTCACCAATTGGCTCAGTAGCAAGGTAGGTTATTAAGTCATTGGCTACAGCGGAATTGGGGGCTCTCCCGGTCCTGTTCTCAAAAACCCTCAAAACCGTATCCTGTTCATTTGGCGCTATATTATTCCAGGTGTCCGTTGCCAGGTTTCTGCGCATTTCATCGCGCGTAACCGGCTGGGCGCGTAATGCCGGAAAAAATGTGCCTATTCCCGGAACCGGAATAACCGAACGGCCATAATGGAAAATCCAGTTTTGGAACCAGTTCCCTCGGTCATAGCGTTCCTCAAATCGCGTACCTACATTATCGGCGTGTTCTCTCCAGACATAAGACCTCACATCCCTCAAAAACCCGATCCCACGCCGGATTTTTCTCCACAGCCAATTAGTCTGCTGTTGTTCTACGCTGATCTCCCTTGCCACTACATCTTTGAGTTTTTGGGTAACACTCTCATCAACAAGCTGGTTGGCGGCACTGTCGTTTTGTGGATAAACTCTCTCCATCCACCTGGCATAATCTTCTCTGGCATTAAGCATTTCATAAGCTATTGCCTGATCCTGTGGAATAACAAAGCCTTTATGGGTTTCAAGAGGTATATTCTGTACACGTACGGCTTCCGAAGCACGTTCTCCCTGATACTCCTTCTGGCTTTGTACGTGCTTTACATAGTTTGTACGCCGTAAGAAAATCAGTCGATTTTCATCATTTTTCCGGAGGACCGGCTTCCAGCAGTTTTCTAAATAATTTTTGCCTTTAAACATACGTATCTTTAAATCCTTCTATTTTAGCACAAAACCGGGTTGAAAAAAAGACCAATACCCCTTAAGCTGTCTGGGAACTTTTATTTAAAAAACTATGCAGATTGAAGTAAAGAACCTCCCCAAGTCAGAAGTGAAGCTTACCATCGAGCTAAGCGCGGAAGAAACCCAAAAATACATGGAAAAAGCCGCTTCTCAGGTTTCAGAAGTTGTTAAAGTCCCTGGTTTCCGTCCAGGTCATGTGCCACTGGATGTGCTTAAAGGGCATGTTCGTGAAGGGGTAATTGAAAATCATATGATCGAACTGGCCGTCCCGGATACTTACAGCGACGCCCTTGCCAAAGAAAAGGTAAAAGCCATATCAAGGCCAAAAGTTAATATTCTGGGTACTGATCCTCTAAAATATGAAGCTGTTGTAGCAACTTATCCGCAAGTTTCAGTTGATGGATACGAAAAAATAAAGATCGACAAAAAAGAGGTAAAAGTTGAAGACAAGGATGTTGATGAAGTTCTTGCCGAAATCCAGAAAAAACATGCTACCTTTAAAGAAGTTGATCGCGCAGCCAAAAAAGGAGATCGGGTTGAAGTTGATTTTGAAGGATTTGATGAAGGTGGAGCAGTTCTTGAAAGCACAAAAAGTAAAAACCATCCGGTCATTTTGGGTGAAGGAACCCTTGTTCCTGGTTTTGAAGAAGAACTGGAAGGTGTGAAAAAAGGTGAAGAAAAAGAGTTCACGGTAACTTTTCCCAAAGATTATTTCCATAAACCATTCCAGGGGAAAAAGGTTAAGTTTAAGGCAAAAATGAACACTGTGGCAGAAGTGGAACTCCCCGGATTAACCCCTGATTTTCTTAAGAAAATTGCCGGCGCGGAAATCGGTCTGGATGAAGTGAAGTTAAACATCAGAACCAATTTGGAGCACGAACGGAAACATGAAGAACACGACCGCCGTGAAAATGAATATCTGGAAGAGGTTATCAAGCACACCAAAGTTGAACTTCCCGACAGCCTTGTTGATGAAGAAGTTGAAGGCATGATCCAGGAATTTTCAGATGAACTGGAAGGCAGGGGACTTAATCTGCAAAAATATCTGGAAGCCACCAAAAAAGAGATTAAGGATCTTAAAGAAGAAAGGAAAAAAGAGGCCCAAAAGCGTCTGAGTCTGCGCTTTGGGTTACAGCACCTGTTTGAACAGGAAAAAATCCAGGTTTCAGATGCCGACATCAAAAAAGAGCTGGAAAAGATTAAAAATCTGTATCCAGAAAACGAAAGATACAAGATTGATCAGGAATATAAAGAAGGAAGTTATCTGGTAAAAAGGCTGGAAAACAAACTGAAGATCGACAAATTATTTGAAAAATACCTGCAATAATGGTATGATATTACCAGGGAATTCGCTTAAATTAAGCCTTTATGAAAGCATTCTTTATCAGCGGATCGATCATTTTTACGGTATTAATCCTGATCCTTGCGTTTGAAAACATGGGCGCACAGGTTAACGGATTCCAGTTTTTGTTCACAGCTTTCAATAGTCCCTTTTTCATCGTCCTTGGAGTAGCCTTTATTGGAATAATAACCGGGGCATTTTACACAGGACTGGTTTTAAGATTAGCCAAGGGCGACGACGAAGAGGCCGGTGGAAACGAATGGTAGAATCTTGGATAATATAATTATTCAAAGACTTGTGTGGTTTTGTTTGTGCTACGTGTAATTAATGGCTTATTTAGAAGCAAACAGGTAGAGTAAAAATATTGTACATAAATTATAAACTCTACGTGTTTAAGCGGGAATGACTACAAAAGTAGTACGGTATTTTGCGCAATTTGAGCAGTTGTCTTGGGGGGTGATGGCGGTGCCTTTCCGCAGTATTCAGGATAAAAAGGGAATGATGCGAAATATCTGAAAAAGTGCCTTGATTTGCGATACAAAAAATTATACACTGCGCTCGGATTTGTATAAAAAATATATACATTCCATTAGGGCTTCAGCGCTTAGCCATGCTTAAAAGGCTATTTACATCAAATACACGCATCAAACTTTTAACGTTGTTTCTGACTAATCCGGACAACGAATACTTTATACGCGAATTAACGCGGAAATTGGATGAGCAAATAAATTCCATCCGGCGCGAACTTGATAACCTTAAAAAGCTCGGTCTTTTAAAGACAAAGACCAGAAATCGCAAAAAGTTTTTTATTGTGAATAAAAATTTTATCGTCTTTTCTGAATTAAGAAGTATTATCCTTAAAGCCATCAGCGATAAGGAGAACGTTGCCAAGCGTATTGCCGGGTTTGGAAGCCTGGATGTCCTTATTCTTTCGGGCCTCTTTGTTGAAAAAGATTCGCCAATTGATCTTTTGCTTGTAGGAGAAATAGATCGCAAACAGCTTGAGGAGTTTTTTGCGACAGAACTTGAAACCAAGCGACCTGTCCGTTTTAGCATTATGAATAAAGAGGAGTATCTCTATCGCAGAAAGTGCAAAGATAAGTTCATTGCTGATTTACTGGAAGACCCCGACAACATTATTGCAATGAACAGGCTGGATAAAGAAACGTCAGATTAAGGTGAGATGAAGGATCGGAGGTATAAAGTTTTCCTTGATTTTATTTAGTTTGGCACATAATATACCACACGCATATTGCGACCTGTATTTAAGGAATTATTAACGAAAACATATGTCGAACCTAAAAATTCAAGCACTCAATAAAAGGCTTGCCACAAAGAAATTACCAACTTTGCGCCCGGGTTACCTGGTGAGAGTACATCAGAAAATCAAGGAAGGTGAAAAAGAGCGCGTCCAGATTTTTGAAGGAATTGTTATGGGATTAAGCAGTGGCAACGCTGTTAATAAGAGTGTTACCGTTAGAAAAGTGGTTGAGGGAATTGGGGTAGAGAAGATTTTCCCATTGGCTTCCCCAAACGTTGTTAAGATTGATATCAAAAAAACTTTCAAGGTTAGAAGGGCTAAGCTTGGCTATATGAGAGATACAGCCAATATGTCTTCAAGGTTAAAGGCTAAACTTGGACTGATTGAGCGTGATGAAAAAATGAACAAAGGCAAAGGTGAAGAAGCCGAAGAGAGTAAAGAAGAGGTAAAGTCTGTAGAAGAGCCTGCAGTTGAAGAGGTTGCCAAGGAAGAAGCTGCCACCGAAGAAACAAAGGCCTAGTTAATTTTTACCAATTGGGATGCCATTTTTACCGGCTTCAAAGTTTGTTCCTTCCGGTTGTTCAAATGTTTTTGGCATAGATGAGGTTGGCAGGGGGCCCTGGGCTGGACCTGTTGTTGGCTGTGTTCTGGCCTTTAAGCCAGGAGTAAACCTTTATGGGATTGATGATTCCAAAAAGCTTTCAGCTGAAGAAAGGGAAAATTTATTTGAGAAAATAACTAAAAACGCCTGGTTTGGAATAGGGATTGTTGATAATCATGAAATAGATAAATTGGGGTTACGAAAGGCTACCAATGAATCTTTTATTAGAGCTATTAAGGATTTGGGAGCAAAACACGGGGCTCCGGAACCTGATTTTCTGCTGGTTGATGGACGTGACAGGCTGCAATTGCCTTACAAATTTAAAACAATTATTAAGGGTGATGCCAAAGTTAAAATTATTGCCGCAGCTTCCATTGTTGCCAAGGTTACGCGCGACCGGTTGATGACTGATATGGCTGATAAATATCCGGAATACGGCTTTGAATCACACAAGGGATACGGCACGGAGCATCATCAAAAGGCAATTAGGCAATTTGGCTTATGTGAAATCCATCGTAAAAGTTTTAAACCCATTGCCGATCTTTTTCAGTCCACCTTATTTTAGGATTTCGGCATAGGTGCCAGCTTTTTTACGCATCACCAACTCCATTCCGGTGAGGTGATTTTTTAATTTCTGATAGTTGTTTAATAGCTTTTCAAAAAGTTTTTCAAGAATTTCAGTATCGATTTTTGCTGTTGAAACAACGTATTCGCCCATTTCAACGAGATCGCAAAAGTCAGCTACTTTTGAGCTGTAAGAAAGGGCTATAAAAGGTTTCTTACAGAGCATACTGAAAATGATTGAATGCAGGCGCATGCCAATAACCGCCGTGGCATTTCCTATCAGGGATAGCGTTTCTTTGTAGTCGGCGCTATAAGGGATAATTTTTGCGGCCTCCTTGTTATTTACATGAACTAAAATATTATTCAAAACATCGGTATCGTTATCTTGAATAGATTGAAAAGGAACTAAAAGTGTCCTCAAACCATGCTTTTTGTATGCCCAATCTATAAAATGACTACAAATATTATACAACGGTTTTTGTCCCGGTTTAACCCATGGGCGAATTGAAAGTACCAAGTATGGGGCCTGCTTAAAGGGGAGCGGGGAGTCGAGCGGAATTGCAAAAGCAGCATCAGTTACAACTTCAACATTAGTAATCGATAAGGAACTTAGAAGTTCCCGTGATTTTTCATCGCGCACGGCGACTTTTGTAGCCTTTTTAAAAACGCTTTTGGTTAAAAAACGTCCCAGTTTTGTATTAAGAGGTCCCACGCTTTGCCCAATCAGGTAAAGCGGTTTATGCAACCAGGCTGCTGTTTTTGCCTGGATCCACCATATAATACATGCCTTGAATTTTTCATCAGTAAACAACCCTCCACCACCTAAAATAAAATGGTCGCAATTTTTAATTTCTTTGATTGTTCTGCCAAGTGATCCCGAAAAAAGTCCCCTGAAAAATGACTTAACTCCTGCCGGGATCATCTCTATGGCATCTGTTAAATGCAGCTTTTTTGTATGATCAGGATTGGAACTTAGAACAACGATTTTTGAATGGGGATGGGCAGATTTAACCGAATGGATAATCCCATCCAGAATAGCCTCATCGCCAAGGTTTCCAATACCGTAATTACCACAAATAATAAACTTCATTGCCTGTATTTCTGTAATAAATAATGCTCCCTAGAATTTAACAGGTTGATATGATTAAGAGTAAAAAAGATATTGACAAAATGCTAAAAGTATTAATAATTAACACCTTACCTTATTATTAAAAGATCTATGCGCCAACCAGAAAACAATGAAGTTTCCGCTGTAGCAAATGGAACAGCAAAAAATTTACCATCACCGGCTATCAAAAAGTTAAGCGCCGCTTTAGGCGTGCTTGTAGCGACTAATTTATGCGGATGCGAATCCGATGAGCTTCCTACCATCCCTTATGGCGTTCAGTCAGTTGATAGTGGTGAAGCGGGAGACAATGATGCCGGAAATCTTTCCGAAGCTGCTGCCCAGGAAACCGGAGCAGATGTTAATCAGTCACCGTCCGATGACGCTGCTGTCACAATTGATGCCAATACCGCTGATACGGCAAATGACACCAATGTAAATGATTGCGGTAGTCTTACAGCCTGTAATGGGGTCTGCACAGATTTAATGTACGATAAAAACAATTGCGGTTCATGCGGTAAGACCTGCCAGGAATCTTGTTTTGATGGTAATTGCGTAAGTAATGAATGCCTTCCTCCCAATTCAATATGTGGAGCAACCTGTACTGATCTTAAAACCGATCCGGAAAATTGCGGACAATGTAATTGGTCATGTGGTGGCGCTGAATGCGTTGATGGCAAATGCCAATAAAGTAACCTATCACGTCTATTCATTAAAGAGCGCAAGTGATTGCGCTCTTTTTGTTGTAATAATCAAAATCTGCTGATCTTAAAAAAGATGCCATTTGTTAGCATAATTTGTCGATAAAATATTGACAAAAAGTACTAAAATGGTATTATTTGCTCCAATTCTTTGTACCAATAACGCATGCGTAAGATTGGCGCTAAGGTAATAAGTGGCTCTATTGAGCCATTTGTACCTTACACAAATTCATCACTAAAGGCCCAATTATTGGTCGTTTTTGGTCGTGGAATTGGAAACGATCTTTGACAATTGGGCTATCAATCGGGCAAACCTTTAGGTTTGCCAATAAACTAAAGTAAAAATAACTGTTTGATGTTGCCCGAAAAAAGGAGCGGAGCCCCACCTTAAGTGTGGCTTAGTTTAAGGCTGTCGCCGCTTTTCTTTTCGGGTAACATCGAATAGAAGCAAAAATATAAAATTTTCGCGCGCACCTGCGCGCTTTGCACGCGCGTACGCGCGAGGAGGATTTCATGCAGTACACAACTTGCCAAGGACCATGGTGGTACCCCAAATACAGGGGCATACCGCCCCCGTACGGCTAGCCCAAAGGGTTGGTCATTACAGAAACTCAAGCCCGGTGCAATATCGGGTCATTACCGCGTCGAGCGAAAGTTCCGCGGTATCACGCAGTTTCAACATTTGGGACATGGCAGGAAGAACCTGCAATCGGCTATGCCGAGGCGCCGGCATGATGTGCGCCCGGCCACTGCGCCCAATCTATCCAGGTTGGGCAAGGAGATTTCGATGAAGACTGTGACCTTCGGGTTGGCCCTCATGGCCACCCTGCTGGGCGCAACCGCGTCCAGCGCACAGACTCCTGACACCCCTCCCCCTCACTGCACCTGGAGCGCGTTCGCGCCCGGTGCCGGTGACACTGTCATCAACGACAAGGTCACCATCACCACCGGCGGGTACATCAATGTACTCGCCACCTGCAACAAGGGCGGCAAGATCGCTATTCCGTCCGGGCTGCAGGCCACCGTCACTGACCGTCCGCTTCCCGCAGGACCGCTGTTCGCCAACCGGCAGCAGTGGCAGGTCACCTGGCAGGAGAACTCGGCGCACCAGGCGTTCGGATACGAGTTCGGCTACAACGGGACTCCTGGCGAGACCAAGGTCTTCATGATCGAGGTCAAGGACCAGACCAAGCCGGCATCCGTAGCGCCGGTCTGCACCGACGATCGCGGGCAGCCCGCTGATTGCGCTTCCAAACCGTACGTCAACACGACGGTGGACACGCGCATCAACACGCGCCTCCAGCAGCCCAGCTGCTGGAGCTACCAAACCAACACGTGGGAAACCTGTGCGGCGTCGCCCTACGTGGACGCGGGCGACGCCGCCTTGCGTAGCGAGATCGGGGCAGTTCACCGCGCGGTATCGCTTGACGCCAACTTCGCGTACGACCTGAGGAACAAGGCGACCTACGGGCTCGACCTGTCCCTGAATTGGCACGTGAAGGACAGCACCAGGATCCACCTGGAGCTCGGCATGGACTTCGGCTACACCGTAGGGCACGTTCGCGTGCTTGACGCCTACGGCCGCGAAGTCACTCTCCAGGACAGCGCTGGGAACAGCTACTCGACGTCCAAGAAGTCGGACCGGCTTCACCTCTTCCCCATGGTGGGAGTGGGCCTTCCGGCAGCTGACTGGGTCGAGTTCTACGCCCAGGGTGGAGTCGGAGGAAAGCTCTACTTCGCTGACAGCGACTTCCGCGGCCAGGACTACCAGGATACCCACTCCTTCGCGAGCTGGGCCCTGAAGTTCAAGGCAGGGGTGCGCTTTTACCCCCTGGACGCCGCCGTCATCAACGTGGCGGTTGCGCCGGACTACGCCTTCTATGCTGGTGAACCCATCTTCGTGGGAGCCAGCGGCGCAGTCGGCGGATCGATTGGGCGTTCGAAACGGTGGAGCGTGCCTCTGATCGTAGGGGCTGGATTCAGGTTCTAGGAGGATCCATGAATTGGAAAGCGAAAGGCTCGCTGGCGGCCTTGATTGCCAGCTTGGTTGTCCCAGTCGTGTCAGGATGCGAAGACTGGGACGGAACGACGGACAAAGTCCTCGGCCTCTACCCTGATTCGGGAGTGCCGGGGACATCGGGCGGATCCGCGGGCGCAGCTGGCGATAGCGGCTTGCCGGACTCTTCGCAAGGAGGGTCGGCGGGCACTGGAACTGGCGGCGCCAGTGGAAACGCTGGAAACCCCAACACCGGTGGCGGATCAGGAACCGGAGGAACCGCGGGAGCGGCCGGAACCGGAGGAACCGCGGGAGCGGCCGGAATCGGAGGAACCGCGGGAGCGGCCGGCACCGGAGGAACCGCAGGAGCGGCCGGAACCGGAGGAACCGCAGGAGCGGCCGGCACCGGAGGCGGCGGCACGGTCTGCGCCCCCTCGCTCGGACAGCAGGACTGCAACAACGATGGCATCTGCGAGGACATCCTCTATGATGCCATGCACTGCGGCACTGGCTGCGCCCCCTGCCCCAACGGGCAGGTCTGCGACGTGGGCGTCTGCCTGCCGCCTTGCCCCAGCGGTCCCCAGTGGATCATTTGCGGATCCGGGGATGCTGCCGTCTGCGTGAATTCGAGCAGCAATCCGAACTACTGCGGCAATTGCAACAATGCCTGTCCCAGCGGGCAGTTCTGCATCAGCGGCAAGTGTTCGGACTCGTGCATCAAGGGCGTCGAGACCTGCGACGGCGCGGACAACGACTGCGACGGCGATGTTGACGAGGGTCTGAACACCGGCCTTTCATGCAACGTGGGCATCGGGG
>JAGOLJ010000018.1 GCA_017994125.1 Candidatus Altimarinota bacterium | reverse complement strand
TGCTGGAAGCCCCGGAAACACTCAAATCACGTATTGGTAAGCAGCCAACCGGCAACACCTGCGGCCGTTTCTTCAAAAATCCCCAGCCTCCTGCCCCGACACCGGTACCAGCCCAGCACCGGGAGCAGCCCGGCACTGGTAGCCACCCGGCCCCCGGCTCGGCCCTCCCCAATACCGCCGGAGCCCTTCTTGACCAGTGCGGCTGCAAAGGGCTTCAACAGGGCCAAGTGCGCGTCTCTAATGAACACGCCAACTGGATCATCAACCTCGGTGGCGCCACTCAAACAGATCTCATTGCACTGGCACACACCATGCAAAAACGCGTCAGAGAGCGCTTCAACATCAATCTCGTCCCCGAAGTTCAATTGATTGGTAAAACAGGTTTCATTCAACTCTAAAACTCGCATAACTTTTTGTCATCGCAACGTTTTTAGCTCTCTTTTTAAATATTGCTTTTTGCGCTTGCAGCTAATATAATCGCACTCCCGCGCTTCTCGCACTCCCGCGCTTCTCGCACTCCCGCGCTTCCCGCGCACTTCCCGCTCCCTCAATCATCCCCTTACAACTAACCATGATTAACGAACTTTCCGAAGTCCTAAGAGATAAAGCCTCAACTCCGCAGTGCAGAGCCGGCTTCCGTGACCTTCTTGCCCAATTCGAAGCGCAGGGGCCCGACTATGTAACACAAAACCTTACTGCCATCAGATCCCAGATAATCGAATTGTTAACAGCCAGCAAACTTACCCGTCGCCCCTTGCGTACTCAAAGTATTAGTCCTCGCATAAAAGATTTACGTGAAGCAATCAGCATTATCACTCCAGATGAAGCTTTCCCTCTGCTGATTAATGCCAGACAACGACTGGACGCATCAGTCCCGGGTAATGCGGCCGAACTTGATCCAAAACACATCAACTCAATCAGGAGCCGCCTAACCGGCAACTTAAGCCCGGAGCAAATTGAACAGGTAATAACCGCCATTCAAACTCATGACCAGGCCGCGCTTATCAACATTGGCCGCCCCCTGGATCTCAATATTAAAGCCATTTATTACCTTCTGCTTATGCAGAATCTCCCTGATGACCAGCACATGGCTGAAAAATTTACCGAATGCGCCTACTACGGGAACATGCCAAATTTTTTCAGAAAAGAAATGTCAAAGCCGGAAAACTCCCGATTTTTACGCAGATGCGCTGAACATTATGCTTATATTGTTATACGTGAAACTGGCAAAAGAAACCGCAGAACCGACTATGAAACCGCCATGCAGCTTCTTGAGCATTTTCTATCCAGTGAAGGCAATCGCTTACTCTATAGGGATTTAGCTCACGAAAAGCAAAACCGTTGGCCCCGCTAGGTTATCTTGTCCATCTCCACGACCCCTTGTCACTACCCTCAAAATTGTGCTATAATAAAGCGAGAATAAAACAAATCTATAAAAACCTTTATCAAATAAATATGAAAAAACTCATCTCCAAAGTGGGAACAGCGCTTTCCATCGCAACCGTTGGAGCTGCCACAGTAATGGCCCAGGATTTCGGTCAGGAAGCCCCTGGTCGTGTTGCTGCTGCAACTGGTGGAACAGGCGATTTCAAATCTCTGCTTCTCACTATCATCAACTACTTCCTTGGTTTCCTTGGAGTACTTGCCGTTTTGATGGTCATCTATGGTGGTGTTCTTTACATCACTGCCAGTGGTGATCCACAGAAGGCCGGAAAAGGACAAAAGATTATTATGTATGCCGTTATCGGTATCATAATCATCCTGCTTTCATTCGCTCTTATCAACACCGTTCTCGGCGCTGCCCTGGGTGGAACAAGCTCCTAATCGCAAATCAAAAATATTTTTCAAAAGCCCCTGCCTGCGCGGGGGCTTTTTGTTAATAAATTGATTGAATCTTTACTCGATATATACTATAAACATAACTCACATTCATTTATAACAATTAGATGGGCGCAGAATCGGATAGATACTCAAAGCCATGCTCGACTTATCCGGAAATCCTCAATTGTGATAGCTGTAATGACAATAACGATTGCAGTAATAGCACGCTTTCCCGATCTTCCTGCATCACTCCTGCCAGTCACGGCACTATTCCTCCAGCCGAACTCCGCCTTACCTTACGCTCCGCGGCACACGCTCTGGCCAACCAGCTTACCCCTTTAAGGTTTGCCATCGATCGGATCCGCTATTTGGTAATGCAGGAATTAGACGCCGATTCCGAAGAGCTTTTGCTAATGCTGGATTGTGCTGATCATTCCGCCATCAATCTTTCCAATTTAGCAATAAAGATGAGAAAAGAAGGCTGTTCCACTCATCCGGTCACCATCTCCGACCCGCGTGAAAACCCTGATTTTAAGCCAGTAGACCTTAATAAACTGGTCGGCAACACCACCTCATTCTGGCAATACATGATTGGCGACAGAGTCAAAATAAGCCTAAATATGGACAAAAATTGTGTTGTCCTCGGTGATGAAAGCCTATTAAGCGATATTCTTTATAATGTTATCAGAAATGCTGAGCAGCTGATGAGAGGACAGGACGAGCCCCAGACCCTGGAAGTCAGAATGACTTATATGGATGAACGCATCCAGCTTACAATTCAAGATAATGGTCCAGGCATAAAGCCCGAAGACGAAGCCAAAATCTTCAGTAAACATTTTTCCACCAAAGGCGGTCAGGGAATTGGCTTGAATTTTTCCAGGGCTTCAGCCAATAAAATGGGCGGAGACCTCACCATCATTAACAATTCCAAACGCGAGGAGCTTCAATACCTGGATGAAAACAACGGCAAAACCGTTCGCGGCGCCACCGTCATCCTTGAACTCCCTGTAATTAAAAAATAATTCAACTGGTCGGGGTGAAAGGATTCGAACCTTCGACCTCATGGTCCCAAACCATGCGCGCTAGCCAACTGCGCTACACCCCGATAATCCGGACTTTATTGCCCGTACAATTTACGAAATCCTTTCCCTAAAGTCAATATTGGTATACCCTAAAGCAGTATGGAAAAATACTACACCCAAATCGTCGGCACACCAGTTGTAACCGAGCACGGTGAGTATTTAAACCGTATTATTAACCTTGCCATCAACACCGATACAGGCAAGGTTGTAGGCTTTTTAATGGCGCCTTCCGGGCAAACCGTGGTTTCCCCCTATGATGTCATCGCCTGGGATTCGGCCTTAACCATCACTGACCGTGAATCCATCGTCCCCGTTGATGAAATCCGCCAGGTTGAAGATACCATCGAAAAAGGCATCCGCGTTTATGGAAACAGGGTCTATACCAAAGATGGCGATTACCTTGGTAAAGTCAGCAATTACGCCATCCATGTAAAATTCCTTACTCTCACCAAAATTATCGTCGTCAAAAAACTTTTTGGCATCATTCGCACCGGCCGCCATCTTATTAATTCCAAAGACATCATCCAGATCAAAAAAGACGCCATCATTGTCCGCAACATGGCGGAAACATCTCCTTTAAAGGTCAAAAAGCTCTCAACCGATCTCGCCGCCACTTAAGTTTTTATAAGCGCGCGCCAGTGTTTCGCTCCAGGGGTTTGCTCCGATGGTTATTTGCCCTTACCGTTTTTTTGATACCACTTTCCCGCATCGCGCCCCATAATTTCGCCGTGCCTGGCAAACATTTCTTCCCGCTCCGCTTTTTTCATATGGTCGTAGCCAAAAACATGCAATAGTCCATGCACAAACAAAAACAGCAGCTCATCGCTTTGCGTCCGTTTAAACTCCTGCGCCTGTTTTTTTGCTGTATCTATAGAGATAAAAATTTCTCCCAGCAGGTCGTCGCCTGGAAATCTCTCGCATCCGGCATAGCTTAATGAAACAACATCCGTAACCTTATCTTTTTTCCGGTATTTTTTATTAATCTTCCTGATCTCCCTGTCATTCACAAAGGTAACCGCGACCCTTCCGCCGCCTTGGGGAACTCTTACCGTTTTTATTGTTTTTGCAAAAAAGCGCTCTATTAAGCAGTTTCCCATTGATCGTGGCTTGTCGGTTATTTCCAGTGTAAAAACCTGTTTCATAAAGTTATTTATGGGTACGCCATTTTTTAAGGATTTCATATCCGGCTATTCCAAAAGATGTGGCAACATTAAGGGAGTTCGCGCGTCCCAGCATCGGGATCATTACAGCGTCATCTACCAGATCCATCACATTTTCACTGATTCCGCTAATCTCATTTCCAACCACCAGCGCCATTGGAAACTGATAGTCAAATTCCGCATAGTCAACGCTTTCCCTGCAAAGTTCCAAAGCGCAGATTTTGACCCCCTTTCCCTTCAGTTTTAGAAGGGTTTCGCGCGTAGATGCTCCATATTCCCATGGCACAACTTCAGTCGCTCCAAGGGCCGCTTTTGCAATTTCCTTACGCGGAGGTTTACCGGTTATTCCGCACAGATACAGCTTTTCTGCGCTAATTGCGTCCGCCGTCCTGAAAATCGCCCCCACATTATACAGGCTTCTAAGGTTATCCAGGACCACTATTAAAGGCATCCGGGCCATCTTTTTTACGGCCTCCACGGAAGGCTTAGACGCCTGTATTTCCTCATGGGTAAGTTTCCTTTTTTCAGTTTGTCCTGGCATTTGTGGTAGCGCCCAACTTGTTAAGATAGGCCTTCGCTTTCCCTATCATCGCGGTCATCTGCGACGCAGAGATTTGGGCATCCGGCAGTGCGTAATCTGCCTCGGAAATAATGCCTGCGTCAAGGGCGAAATTAAGATATCTGGCATACCACCATTTCTCTTCGGAGCTCAATTCATCAGCTGCCGCAACCAACTTTGGCGCCATTTCACCTTCTGCAAGTTCAAATTTTTCTTTCCAGGGCATCAGATCAGTTCCAATTAAAACCATTTTCAGAGCCTGAATCCTGGTCACATTATCCTGCGGCTTAAAAGGGGATTTATCAAAGTTCAGATAACCCTGCACAATCCCCAGCATTGAAGCAAGGTTAATATCACGGTAATAGGGATGAGCAGGGAAAACATCCGGATAAAGGATCAAAGGTGAAAACATAATCCCGTCAAAATCCGATCTCGCGCTAAAAGCAAAAAAGCACTCTTCCAAATGGGCCCAGCAATCTTTTACAAAACGGACCTCTTTTTCTGCCAAATCCAATGAACTTACTATCTGGTGCACCGCTTCACCCCTGTTTATAACCTTTTCCCCGTCAGCCGGATTCCCCATGGATTCCTGGGTAATATTTTGAGCTAATACGGGACTTCCCAAACTCAGGGCTATAAAGAGCGCAATCAGAGTCTGCTTTGTTTTAATCTTAATTTTTATGGCCATTTTTGAATATTTTGGGCTAATTTATTATATCCACCTTTTATTAAAAGTAAATAGCTGTAATAACCCTTATTAGAAACAAAAAGGGGACATATTTGTGCTATATTATTTGATTGTAATTATTGTGCTTTGAGCAGCCATAAATACCTTTTAAAAGCCATTATACGTGGAGCGGGCGTTCAAAAATGTTTTTAGCTGTAGACAATGTGGACAATAGTGGGTAAAATGGTGTCGACATGTCTATATTTCTGTCCATTGTGTGACTACTGGATGTCTACATCGTGACTATAGACATATGGCCATATGAAAATTGTGTAATAATATGTACGGAATAGATAGAAAAACGGCTTCAAGAATGCTGAAAGTGTCAATGCGTACAGTAGACAGGTATATTAAGTCAGGAAAATTGTCTACAGAAGTCCGCGACGGTAGGGTTTGGTTGAATAAAAGCGATATAGTGAAGCTTAAGGGTGCTAAGATTGCTGACGTTAAAGATACGTATGTAGATAGTGGTGTGTCTATAGACAATAGGGTGCGTAATGTTCATGTGGGTGGTGTAGACAGTGGCGATACGGTGTCTACTTCATCCCCGCCCGCCCGTGGCGTGGAAGAAAGAGTTTACCAAAAACTTTACGAGGAGCTGCGCGAAGAAATGAAAGCAAAACAGGACCGCCTGGAAGGGGCCAATTACCGTGTCGGCCAATTAGAGGCAATGCTTAAAGATTCCGTTCCCCTCCTGGACCACCAGAAGATGCTCCAGATTGAGCAGGGCCAGTTAAGTGAGCTTAGGCAAAGCTTCGATCCTCTTCGCCTGGAAAACCAGCAGTTAAACGATAAAGTCAAAGAAGAAAAACTGAACAAGAAAATCTACCTGATTATTCTTTTCATCATCATGCTCCTCCAGCCCCTCTGGCTGTTTCTTTCCATTTATAAAAAATAGCCCGGTTGTTCCCTAAACGGTCAGACCTTACTTTTTAAAAGGGGTGTTGTTTCTGATAAGGGTAAAAACTATCGCTGCAATCGTAGATTTATTGTTCCTAAGTTCGTCCAGTTCCCTTTCACGTCTGGGTAGCATCAGCCCAATTCTTGAATCCTTGCTTTCGATTACCCCGTTATTCAGGGCTTTATCCATTTGAGGCGATCCATCTTTCAAAAATGTCTTGATCATTGTTTCATCTTTCAGGGTGAAACTTTGGCCAAAATCAAAGTAATCTTTCATCGGACCCAAATGCTTTTCCAGCGAATCCTTAACTCTCCTTTGCATATCATCCATAACCACAGCCATGCGCTCGGCGCAAACGTATTTGCCGCCCGGTTTTAGGGTTTGAGCCATAAACTCAGTAGCCTTACTTCTCACCTCACTCATTATTTCGGTTATTCTTTGTCCTTGGATATTTCTGTCTTGAGTATCAAGGGCATATGGATACTCAAAAGCCAAGGTAAGGGACGTTCCAGGCAGTAACAGCGACCCGCTATCAATCTGTTGGCCATCCAGAATCCTCTTAATTACGCCAATTTCCCTTATGTCATCGCAGACCAGCTGAACTTTTGACCGGTCTTTAAAATTCATACTGTCAAAATCCGCGTGATCTTCGGCGATTCTTTTAAACCTATTATCCGCCTTTTGATATAAACATTTGCAAATGGCCAGATTAAAAGGAGTTCCCGTTGCCTGATGCAGCCTAGCTGCATTTATCAGCATCTGCGCGTTGTTATCCACGCCAAAAAGAAGCGCTTCCGGAAAATCCCTGTGCATCTGGACTAAAAGCGTCCCCGGCCCACAACCCAAATCCACATGGGTAAAAGGTTTGCCGGTAGCAGCGCCTAAACACTGTAGTACAACATTATTTAGTCCGATTTCATACCATCTCTGGGCCTGATTAACCCAGTCTTCCGCATAATGGGCATCCTGCCTTTCCAGTATTTCTTCCACGTAGTCGGTGTTTTCTTCGGGTGTAGGATTAGCCATTTTCTATTTTAAAGGAGGTGATTATAAACAAAAATCCATAAACGTCAAGGTTTAAGAGTTTTGGGAGTTGAACTGGAAATCACCTTTAAATCACCTTATCCATCTTAATCAGGTCTTTTTGCTGAAGTTCGGTTGTAACCGCCGCCACACTTTCTTTAAGACGCTGGATAATTCCCTGGGGTTGGCTTAAAGCGTCAGCGAGAGTGTTTTTATCTCCGATAGCCTCAATTTTGTATGGAGATTTAAGGATAACGCTGTTTAGCATTATTTGTCCGTTAGGGATGGTATCAAATCCGGATGTCTGGTCGGTAATGCGGATATTATTTAAGCTGACAGCTTCGGCCCCCGCGGCAAAAAGCTCATTTACGCTATCGGTAAGCCAGATTGCGCTCACATCGCCGTTAATGATAAAGCTTATTCCCGGCCCCGAAACAGGCAACTGTCCGCTGGCCAGTTTGTATTTGCTGATATCCGAGGCTATACCCTGCAGCCCTGCCTCCTGCCCCGACATTTTACCTAGCTTGTCTTCCAGATCTTTTACTTCATCATTCAGGTTATCATTGGTGTTCTTTAAAATCTGGATCTCCCTGAAAATATCCGTGCGCGCTTCACGGTTAGTCACCTGGTCAAGGCTGGTAAAAGATTTACCCTGCATTATGATCAGAACGCCAACCAGGATGGCAGTCAGCAATATTGATAATTCTCTTTTTCTCATTGGTGGGCTGCTTCAGCAATATACTTAAAAACAAAGTCCCCATTGTAGACAGGGGCGATCAGGCTATCTAATTCTTTAAAAGAAAAACTGATCCGGTTTTCTTTAACCCTCTTGTTTATGTCTGGCAATGAAGCCTTATCCTTTAGCCTCTGCGCCATCACGTCTACGTCTCCGATAGCGGTAATTTTAAAAGGCGGCAGCAGGTGAAAGTTATTCACCATGATCGTGTTGCCTACTGAAGTTATTGGTGAAGATGCGATTACTCGTTGCCCATTTATGGCGATCGCTTCGGGCTTTGTTGTCCTAAGCAGGTTAACCACGTCACGCAGGTCCGCCGCATTTACCAGAAACTGGCTGACTTCTTCGCTCTTTATTTTTGAAGCCGCTGCTCCGTCATTCAGGTTAATCTCAACGCCCGGTCCCTTTTCCTGGTTAAGCCCAAGCTCTTTCTTCAGGTCGTCCAGAATTTCCAGGTTGGTGTTTTTGGTACTTGCTGAAAGCTTCTGCTGCTGGTCATCAATTTTCTGGCGTAAAGCCACCAGTTTGCTTTTTAGCAGAGCCTGGTCATCCATGAAACTTTTAATCAGCTGTTTTTGTACCTCCAGCTCATCGGTTAAATATGAGCTCGTTGGAATTGAGCTCCTAAATTGCGTTGTTACCAGCAGCCCGATAATGACTCCTGTAACCACAAAGACCAGTTTTGTTTTCCAGCTAAGGTCGAAATCAGCCATCCTTATGCATTAATTTGCCTTAATTATAGCACTTAAATTATAATCATAAAGAATTTATTCTTTTCGCTTCCAATGATTGGAGTTTTTGATTCGGGACTGGGAGGTCTGACTGTTCTTAAGGAATACCTGAAGCTGTTACCAGACTATCGATACATTTATCTTGGCGATAACGCCCGCGCCCCTTACGGCGACCGTCCCCATGAAACGCTTAAGCTGTATACCGAACAGGCTGTAAATTATCTCTTCCGGCAGGGATGCCATCTGATTGTTTTGGCCTGCAACACAGCGTCATCACAGGTGCTCCGCGAACTGCAGAAAGAGTATCTTGTCGAACCGAAAGTCATTGATAAAAAAATTCTCGGCGTAATCCTGCCTTTTGCAGAGCACGCCGTAAAGGTAACCCGTAACGGCCGCATTGGCGTGGTGGGCACACGCAGCACCATTGGCGCCGGCAGTTATGATCGTGAAATTAAAAAAATTAATCCTTCACTTCAGGTGTTCGGTCAGCCCTGTCCATTACTGGTTCCTTTGATTGAAGAAAACTGGCATCACCGTCCCGAAACCAGGATGATCCTCAAAAAATATCTTCATCCGTTAAAGAACAGAAATATTGATACGCTCATTCTGGGGTGCACCCATTATCCGTTTTTACACAAGGAGTTTGTCCGTATCATGGGCAAAAACGTTAAAGTTCCCCATGCCGGAAAAATCGTTGCGGAAAGCCTTAAAGATTACCTCTCCCGTCATCCGGAAATTGAAAAACTACTTCAGAAAAATACATCTCCATCCGGCCGCCGCGAGTCTCCGTCTGCAGACTGTACTTTTCTTACCACCGGCGATCCGGAGCGCTTTAGGGAAATCGGCAGCCGTTTTCTTGGTTACCCCATCAAAGATGTCAGCAAAGTTGATATTACCAAGCCTGTTCAACCATGAGTGAGCAATTAGAACTGCCCTGCAACCAGGAACCCTCTCATCAAATTAAGCTCTTTAGTCGTTTCCAGTTGCTCGCAGTCACCATTGCGACGCTGTTTCTTGTTTTAAGTATCGCTTATTCCAGCGAAATACTTTTAATGATTAAGGCCGTCCGATTTTCACCGCTCAATGAAGTAATGCTCTTCATCACCAATAGAGGCTTTGCGATCATTATTTCGGCACTGGCTCTGGTTGTTCTCTACCGCAAAAAAATTCCCGAAATCGCCCTGATTGCAATATCTGTCGGAGTCAGCCTTGGAGTTGGTTATATCATCAAAAAAGTCTTTCAGGAACCGCGCCCGTATGCCGAAGAAAGCCTTTCCAATATCGCGCTGGCTACTACTTATGGTTTTTCTTTCCCCAGCCTTCACGCTGCTCTCTGCTTTTCCATCATTCCCTTTTTAAAGGATATCTTACGTAAAAAATGGCTTTATTGGGGCGTAACGGGACTGCTCTATCTGGTTGTGATTAGTCGTATTTATATCGGCGTACACTATCTTGATGATGTCATTGTTGGCGGGCTTCTTGGCTATATTGTGGCAAAAATCTTCCTTTATTTTCAGACCCGGTATCATATCGTCCAGGAATTTCTGCGCCACGTTAAGGATAAATTCGAACTTCGCCGCCAGATCGCCCACATGCTTACAGGCACGGCGCTGCTTTTTCTCATTAAATTCGGTTTTGTTAACGCCACCGTTTTAGCTGTAATACTTGCGATCGGCGGTATCATGATCCTGGTGTCACTGCGCGTACGCATCCCCGTGCTTGAAAAAATTCTCCATTATTTCGATCGTGAAAAAGACCGGGCCTACTTCCCGGCCAAGGGCGCTTTTTACTTTATCATGGGCTGTGCCATCTCCCTGGTTCTTTTTGAATACAATATCGCCCTCGCCGCAATCGCCATCATGACCTACGGCGACGCCATCACCACTATCGCCGGAACTTACTTTGGCAAAACCAAAAATCCCCTCAATCCCAATAAGCACCTGGAAGGGACTTTTTCAGCGATCATTGTTTCAACCGTCATCGCCTTTGCCTTTGTGCGCTTTCCCCAGGCCTTTCTAGGTAGCACCGCTGGCATGTTTGTAGAATCTCTTACAATCCGTTTTATTGATAAGCCGCTTGATGACAATGTTATCATTCCCATCATCGCCGGCATTACCATGACAGCTATCGGCTATTAATGCTATAATACGTAGAAATAATCTTTGCTTTAGCATTAATGGATTTAAACGATTTTTATTTTTTGGCCGGCCCGCCTTTGGCCGCACTCGCCTTAATGGCTATGGTATGGACAGTTTGGGGACGCGGACCTTCAGCCAAAGACACCGTCGCGGTACAAACCGGCCCGCTTGCGGACCTTGGAGTCCTTGAATCAGGAGTCCTGTATGACGACATTATTAACACCCGTGACATTTCGCTGGAACTGTTAAATCTTGCCTACAAAGGCATCATCGAAATTGCTGAAGACAGGATCTTCCGCCTTAAATTCGACCCCGAAACTCCGCAGTACCAAACCCTTAGCGAAGGGCAGAAAATCCTGCTGGAAACTCTTTTTGAAGATAATCCCGAAAAAATATTAACCAGTGCCAGTCCGGAAAAACTGGAAGAAGCGATTACAATCTATCAGATCCGGCGCAGCGTTCCTCAAACCAGTTTCACGGTTTCCTCCATTCGCAAGCTGGCAGCCAATTCCGATGAATTCAAAAATCGCATTTACCAGTCCTTAACCGCGCGCGGTTATTTCAACGTACCTCCTGATCGCCAGCGCCTGCCCTTTTATTCCGTCGCGGGCCTTATGTTCACAGTTCCGCTTCTTGTTAATATAACCAGCCTGCTTGAACGGCTCGATTTAAATAGCCATTACAAAACTCCCCTCATGCTTCCCTGGTCACTTGTTTTTGGGCTTGCTATAGCCGCCATTGCCATTTCTTTCATCGCTTCATACATCGCCCGGAAAACAGTCAGAGGCAAAGAAGCAAAGGCTTACATTTTGGGATTCAGGGAATTTATCATCACTGCCGAACTGGATCGCATCCGCTTTATCCTGCAGAACGACCTTAACGCCTATCGCCAGATTATACCCTATGCGGGACTCTTTAGTGCGCTTGATAAATGGCTTGAACCATTAAGCAGTTTGGAGCAAAAGTTGATTACCGCCGACTATTCAAAGATCATGAACAACGTCTCCGCCTTTGAACTGGAGTCATCATTCAGTGAAAAGAAACGTTGGCATCAGGCCCTTTTAAGCCTCTTCCTCTTTGGCATAAAATTGCTTCCCAAAAAACATCGGCGCCGCTCACTTTGGGATGATTCCGGTTTTGGCTTATAGAAAAGTTCTTACGGTGTAATAATTACTGTAATCTTTAGCTTTGCAGGGAATTATTTTACTTGACAGATTGCTCACAGGATACTATTATCACGCCCTATAAAATTGTTTATGTCAAACGAAACAGACTCAAAGCAAACCTCTTCGGCTAGTCCAGATCAGGACCATCTACAGCCGACCATTGAAGTTGAAGAAAGCCTTGATGAAGCGCTTCTTGCCGAAATCGAAAACAGGCGAAGTCTCGTGCCTCCCCAAGTGTCAGAGGTAACAGACCAAAGCACTACAAATCCGCAGTCCGCCCCCCAACCGCAAGTCACACCTCAGTCTGCCTCTCAGCCACCGGTGGAAGATGTCGATATTTCGGTGGAGGAGGGTAACAGTCTCGACCAGGAGCTGATCGATTATCTCTATGGCCAAAGTCATAGTGAGTCTTCAGCTGTCGGCGCCTCCGCCACAGTAACCCCCGACCAGTCATATCCTCCTACCGAAACACCCACACAGGTTGAACGTAATAAGGATCTTACCAGCCTTCAGGACACCATCAGGTTTTTTGAATTAGATTATGACCGTTTTGACAGGGGTATGCTTAATCTTGGGCGCAGAGGCGGCCCTGCAGGTAATTTGAACTTTGTTAAAGGTCTTAATTTTCAGGGATTCAATGGCGATAACGACCGTTCTCTCCCTCCCGAAATTCCACATCAGCTTTCAGTTGAACACATTCATCAGATCCTTTTTTCACTTCCTCCGGAACTCGTTAAACTTTCCAAATTAAGTACCATTGCCTGGGTTCCGCAGATACGTGTTCCCAACTTTGACCGTAATGGCCACTTTACCGGTAAAGCCGAATGGGTAACTAATGGGAAGTTTCTGGACGGCCAGCGGAATCCCAATCGCGTACTGCTTGGACAGTCGTTGATTGTCCGTGATAAGGCCAAAAATGGCCAGGAAGAGCTGCGCGTAAAAATGAAATTAACCGCTATTCCTCCCGTTATTACCGAAGACACTGGAGCAGTCATGGCTTGCCAGGTTTATTCACTTTTGCGGGAATTCATGCACTCGGTACTTGATCCGGTCATCATGAATAAACAGGAAGAACAGGTAATGGTCGGTGAATCAAAAAATTTAAGGCAGTGGATGGATGAGCTTCTGCAAAGTGTCCTTTCCGGCAAAGAGCCCGTCCTTACTTCTGACTATTCGGAAATGTATGGCCACATGCTGCATAGTGGTGATTCCATTGAACGGAAAATTGCGCTTAAAGAACTGGTTTGCGATACCTTTGCCGCCTATATGCTGAATATTATGCCTAACCGTAAAGGATATACATCTTTTAATAAGGCTGATTTCGGCAATGCGGAATTCAGAAATGGCACTTTTGAACGCTCCGGAATGGTCACAGACAGGTATCGTCTGATTAATGAGCTTTGTACAAGTCCCTTACAGATTGTCCCAAAAGAAAAATAGGCCTTTCAAAACAGGGCACATCTAAGGCAGAATAGGGTTAAAGGTTTCACGCCTTTTTCATTCATCCCAACTTCCATGTCAAAGTATCAAAACCTTTTGAGTCCGGGCAATACTATTGCCTTTGTTGGTGCATCCAATCATCCCGAAAAATACGGGCATATTGTTTTCAGAACCATGCTTGTGCATGGCTATCGTTGCATCCCTATCAACCTTAAAGAAACGGAAATCCTGGGCCAGAAGGTATATCCAACCCTTACCGAAGCGGTCAAAGCGCTGGCTCCGCAGGCCATCAATCTGGTAAATTTTATTGTGCCACCGCAAGTCACCCTGGAAGTATTAAAAGAAGTCAAAGCCCTCGGCCTTAAAGACGTCTGGATGCAGCCCGGCTCCGAAAGCGACGAAGCCATCGCCTACTGTGAACAGAATGGCATCAACTGCGTTCATAACGCCTGCGTAATGATCGAAAGCGCGCCGGACCATGGCTAAGCCCACGCCAGACCGCGGCTATTTCAAGGCGTCATTCGGTATTGTTGCACTTTTTTATCATTCACGTGAGCAAGCTCATGGTGTTCCTTGCAGAGAGGTTTCAGAAAGTATGGATTATGTGTCCCGTTTTTCGCAAAACCAATTTCGTGATGCAGCTGTTTCGCCATCCTGTTACAGTTAGGGATCCCGCATTTTGTGCCATACTCCGCCCGTATGAGCCTGACAATTTTCACGGGTACACGCCTTGAAACTGGCATAGCAATTACATCTTTTTCCTGTTCTTCGCGTTTCTGGGCGATTGCCAGCCTCTGTTTTTCTTCTTCGATTTCCTGTTCTCTTTTCTCAAGCGCATGCCTCAAAAATGCATTAACATCTATACCCTTTTGCTGCATTTCCATAAGCTTGCTCTCCACGTCCAGATCAAGAATCAAAGTCTGCGCGCGCGTACTTTTTACCTCAATTAATGGCTTCAATAAGGCATTCTCATCCCGACTGTCACTCACATTCGAATTTGCTTCGGCTAATGACTTCTGCAAGTCATCTTTATTTTTATAATCCTGCACGAAAATATCCACTGCTTTTTGTGATAGCGCTTCAATTTTTTCAGCCAGCTGAGCCTGGTTACTCACCGTCGCAATTGAAACCACTCTCGACAGCTTGTTCACGCTGATTTTCCCTTCCACCAAAGCTTCATGCAGGTTAGGTTTATCCGCAAAACGCTTTTCCATCCGCAAAACGACATCAACCTGTTCCCTGCTCATTCCTGAAAGTTTCGCCGCAAATTCGTAAATCGACATGAACCCGCGCCGCTCATACAGACGCCTTTTATTCACTTCCGGCAGCAGTCCGGCAAATTTCCTGCGGGCATGCAGTGCTTCTTCTCCCCATTTCTTACAAAGCCTATAGATACCACTGTCACTCATTTTCGAAAGTTCTTTAATAGAATTATTCATCCTTGATTAGGTAAGTTATATCCCAAATTATAGTAGCAGTAAGCCAAATTACAATGATTATCGCTTGCGCGGGAATGTCAACATGTGTCATGTCTGTCGCATCTGTAAGCCTAGAAAGGCCACTCGGCAAGCTCGCCTGAAATCAGGATGTGCCACAATAATAATCATTTCGCATAATTCACGAAATGCGCTATTAATGCGCAATGTTGGGGCACTAATCAACTTCCAGTACGACCGCCTTTCCTCACTATCAACCACACTTGGCACCCCCACTATCAAC
>JAGOLJ010000116.1 GCA_017994125.1 Candidatus Altimarinota bacterium | reverse complement strand
GAGAAGTACTTGAAGAAGCAACTGCCCAGCCCGGCGAAGAAGTCCTGGATCCGCAGATCGCTTATGAAATCAACAGCATCCTTTCTGATAAAAGCGTCCGCCTTGGTGAAAACATGACCGTCCCCGTACACACCAACGCCGCCAAAACAGGAACCAGTAACCGCAAAACTCCTGATAAAAAATATCTACCGCATGACCTTTGGTGTATTGGTTACACTCCTCATCTGGCCACCGGCGTCTGGACGGGCAACAACCGCGATGACGAAGGAAACCTTTCTATCTATGCTGATGGTTACACCACCTCTGCCCCCATCTTCAAGAAATTCATGGCCGCTGCCTTAAAAGACAAACCCGATGAAGCGTTCCCTGTACCGGCAGGAATCAAACAGGTCACTGTATCCAAATACACCGGCAAACTGCCAGGCCCGGATACTCCGGCGGATCAACAGGTTATGGAAATTTTTGCCAGCTTCGCCGTTCCTACAGAAATCGACGACAGCGTTGTTGAAATTGATGTCGACACCCGCAACAACAAACTTGCCAATGAATACTGCCCCGCCGATTTTGTGGCTAAAAGAACCTTCCTCAACCTCCACGACATTGCACCATATCCCGAATGGGAAAAAGGTGCACAGGAATGGATAACCGCCCACATGGGCGAAAGCACGGCCCCCGGCACCATCATTGGCCCTCCGCCTGTAACCACCTCCGAGCTCTGCACTCCCGACAAATCCGGTAAAAAACCTGAACTTCAGATCATTTCACCTTCGCAAAACGAAGCTTTCCCCTCCGGCAGCACTATCACGGTCAAGGTCAGTGTTAGCGCCCAAAACGGCATGGACAAAGTTGAATATTACGTCGACGGCCAAATGCGTTACTACTCAAACTCATCTCCATATGAAGGCACCATCCGCCTTCCCAAGGGCGAAACCGGCACCAACCGCCACGTCATTACCGCCAAAGCTATTGACCGTTACGGATACGCAACCGAAAGCACTGTTGAAATTAAAAGCGGAAGTGGAGCAGGCATAACATCAGGCTCTTCATCCGGCACCACCGACAACGGAACAACAAGCAGTGGCACAACCGGAACAAGCGGCACAGGAACCGGCAGCACCACCAACTCAAGCGGCACTACCACCACGGGAACATCCGCTGATTCCAGCTCAGCCTCATCTAATTCCTCACCCGGATCGACTCCAACACCCGTTTCCACCTCTCCACTGGATTCGCCTGTCCCAACCATTTAAAGACATCAGAAAAAGCTTTCCCAAGCCAGTTAGCCAATTCTCCCAGCCAAATACACACTGCTGAATAGGGAATAATCAAAAGCCAGAAAGCCCATTCATTTCCACGCAAACCCGCTACCGACAAAAGCGGTAAAAACAGGTAGTTCAAAAAATAATGGTGTAAAAGATAAATCGGATAGGAAACTTTTCCGACTTTTTTCAAAACCTTCTCACCGCCTTTCCAGAAATGCGAGATCCAGTTCACCGCAAATAAAAGCACCGGAAACAGGCCCACCCCCATCAGCATATCGCAAAAAGCCCATCCCGGCCTGTACATGCGCAATACAAATCCGCCATATCCTAATATCAGTCCCGCCAGTAAAAAGCGGGCTCTTCCTAGATATGCCAATACATCAACACCTTTGGCATACCAGTATCCAAGTGCCATTCCAAAACCGAACTCAAATAAACGTGGCAAAGCAAAAACCATCAGTCTGTAACTGTTCTTTGTCTCAAAGTACACGCCAATTGGCACCGTATCCAGATAATAGGATGCATACAGCCTATACCCAATCGAAACAACAAAAATCATCAACAAAAACTTCCATGGTCCCATCTTTTTTAACAAAAAAATCAACAATGGAAACAACAGATACATCTGCAAAATCAAAGGGACAAACCAGTAATCACCGTTAAATTTCTGCAAAAGTTCAATGTCATAAACCAGAAAAGGCACAAACAGCATTTTCAAACCGTCCAGCAGGGAAAAAATCGGTGGACCGCCTTCTGATGGAAACAAAAAATTCCGCAAAAAAAACATCCCTACCCCAAGCAGCAAAGAAGCATAAAAAGGCACCAGAATCCGCTTATATTTCCGCCAGTAAAAATACAGCAGATTTTCCTTCGTCTCTTTTTTCAGCCATCCCAAAGCTAGAACAAAACCACTTACCACCAGAAAAATATTCACTGCCGAAAACCCATAAACCAGCAAAAAACTGGCAAGGTTTTTAACCAGTCCAAACAGTCCGACATCTTTAAAAACCTGCAGCCTGTCCAGATTATTAACAATTCCCTCCGGCACAACCATAAAGCTGGCATTAAACCATTCCATAAAATAATGGTAAATAAAAACATGGATAATCGCCATTGCCCTTATGTAATCAAGAACCTGGATCCGCCTACCACTTCCCACCGCATTGTTTGTACCATTATTATCCACGCAGAATGTTGACATATTTTAAAGCCACCATATAATACTCATCCAGATTTAAATTACCACCCTAATTTTTGCTTATGAAAACGCATACTGAACACCTTCATCTTGCGGATAACACCAGGAAAAAAGTAATTATCATAAGCAAAACTAAAGATGGGCTCGGCATTGAACCACATCTTTTTGAGGCTTGGAAAAGCAAAATAGAAGATGCTATAAATGAAGCTATCAGTAATCTAAAAGCAAATGCCAAGTGAACTGCTTCTACCGGCCGGTGACCTGGAAAAATTAAAAATCGCTTTTCAGTATGGAGCCGATGCCGTCTATGCCGGAGTACCGGTTTTTTCGCTAAGAGCCAGAGAAAACGACTTCACCATTGATAGTGTCAAAGAGGCCGTTGAATACACCCATTCCATCGGTAAAAAAATCTACCTGACCCTAAACATCTATCCTCATAATTACAAAATTCCGGCGCTATTAAAAGCAATCCGGCCTCTTGCCGATCTAAAACCGGACGCCTTCATCGTTGCCGACCCGGGCGTAATCAGCTTCTGCAAAGAAATCGCCCCCGAAATTCCCCTGCATCTTTCTGTCCAGGCCAACACTGTCAACTGGGCCTCCGCCAGATTTTGGCATCGTAGCGGCATTGAAAGGATCATCCTCTCCCGCGAAATTACACTCAATGAAATCCGTGAAATCCACGAAAAAAATCCGGGACTGGAATTGGAATTTTTTGTCCATGGATCAATCTGCATCGCTTACAGCGGACGCTGCCTGCTTTCCAGTTACTTCACCTACCGCGACGCCAACCAGGGCACCTGCGTACAAAGCTGCCGCTGGAAATACAAAAT
>JAGOLJ010000115.1 GCA_017994125.1 Candidatus Altimarinota bacterium | reverse complement strand
ACCGGCCAGATATTAACATGGGTAGGCAGTGCCGATTATTTTGACCAGGATATTGATGGAGCTGTAGACATGGTTACAGCGTTAAGACAACCGGGATCATCCATCAAGCCACTTACTTATTTATTGGCGTTTGAAAAGGGATATACCCCTGCTACGGTCATTTATGACATTCCAACCCAGTTTAATACTGAATCCGGAACTTATGCCCCCAAAAACTATGATCTTGATTATCATGGCCCAGTGCGGGCACGTGTCGCCTTGGCAAGTTCGTACAATATCCCTGCTGTAAAAACACTGGAATACATTGGTGTTCCACGATTTATTTCATTCCTTAAGACGGTTGGAATAAACACCTTAACGGCTCAACCTGATTTTTATGGCCTGGCCTTAACACTTGGAGGAGGGGAAGTAAAGGTAATTGATATGGCCAATGCCTTTAATACGATAGCAAATTATGGCTATTTTAAACAAAATAGTGCGATTCTTGAAATAAAAAACAGTAAAAATGAAACCTTATTTAAATGGGCTCCGCCAGAGCAGCATTTTGTGCTAGGTAAAAATGGACAGGCGCACGCTTACCAGATTATCGATATCCTGAAAGATCCACTGGCGAGGTTGCCTGGCTTTGGCGAAGGAAGTGTGTTGGAAATATCTCATGAGGCTGCGGTAAAAACCGGGACAACCCGCAATTTCCGCGATAACTGGACAATTGGGTTTACTCCTCAAATTTTAACAGCGGTATGGGTAGGCAACGCCGATGCCAGTCCAATGCAAAATGTTTCAGGGGTTGATGGTGCCGCACCTATCTGGGCTGACTTCATGGAATCGGCATTGCAATTCAAACCCAAGCTATCGTTTCCAGTACCTAAAGGCATGGTTAATATGGAGATTTGCGCTATATCGGGGCTGTTGCCGACTGAGAATTGCCAGGAACGGGTTTATGAGTGGTTTGCCGCAGATGAAAGGCCTAAGGAGTCCGACAACTATTATCAAAAAGTCTGGATAGACAAGAAAAACGGTATGATTATACCCGATACCTGCATATCAGGGCAAAATGCGGCTTCCTTTGAACAAAAAACAATAATTGCCTATCCAGCAGAGCTGCAACAATGGGCAACATCAAAAGGGCTTCAAATGCCGCAAATATCACCGTGCGCCTTATCATCTGCTTACCCAAGTGTATATACAAAGGACACCTCCGTTACATCAAAACCAACTACTGCAGCCCCAAAGTGGCAATCTTCCGGCTATACAAATGACTATCCGGTCGAGGAGCAACCCCAAAGTATTGTTATCCAGAACCCGATTAATAATGATGAATATCTTGTGGATAGCCTATTGCCATTAGAAAGCCAAAAAATTCCGATCAGAGTGGTAGTCCCGCTCCAAGCAGTAAAGGTTGAGTATTTTATTGACGATAAAAAGATAGGAGAAAGATCGTCTGCCCCCTATACTCTTCTCTGGTTACCCCAAAAAGGTAAGCACGTTTTAAAAGTAACTGCTTTATTAAGTACTGGGGCGTTGCCGGAGAGTGCGAAGGTCCAATTCGAAGTAAAATAATTCAATAAGTTTTTTGTAATACTACTATTCTGCGGCCTGTTATAGGACGTGGTATTGAATTTATAGTAATTAAACCTGGATAAACTTGATTATGAATGCCGTTTCCTATAATTTGATAGCCATCACGGAGGCTCCAAAAAACAAAATCAATTCTTCTCTCTTGATGCAATTAGACGAAGAACGACAGTTAGTGGAACAGGCTAAATTTAATACACAGAGTTTTGCCCATCTTTATGACATATATTTCCATAAGGTATATGCCTTTGTTGCTTCAAAAGTGAATAACCGCGATGATGCTGAAGATATTACCAGTGAAGTTTTTATAAAAGTTCTAGAAGGGCTCCATGGTTTTGAATGGAAAGGTGTCCCCTTTGGGGCCTGGATTTTCCGTATAGCCAGGAACTGTCTTATAGATTATTACCAGAAAAGTTCAAAACGCAGAAATACAAGCATTGAAGAGGCTTATGACATCCATGAGGATGAAGAAAAAGCCTCTCCACTCAAAAATGCCAGTCGGGAAGAGTTGGCCGAAATGGTTAAAAAAGTTATGAAAAGTCTTGATGAACGTGAATTAACCGTAGTGCAATTAAAGTTTTTCAGCGGATTAAGCAACAGGGAAATTGCAGCTACTCTGGATATATCGGAAAGCAACGTCGGTGTGATCCTGTTTAGGACATTAAAAAAAATCAAACCCGATTTAATAAACTTCGTTTAAAATATGTTCTTTTTTAAGAAAAAAATCGGAAAAATCACCAAGCTTCTGGACAGTAAAAAACGTCCGGCAGAGTTTGATGCAGTGGTTCACGCCATCGAAATGACTTCCCCTGAGCAACCAAGAGCGCAGTTCCAAAAAGCTCTGCGCGACCAATTATTATTAAAACACCAGATTATGGCAAAATCGGCCCCAAATGCTGCCATGCAGCAAGAACCAGCTCCACAAGATAAGAGGGCGGACGAAAAGGAAATTAATTCCTCTAAACCTTTTAGATTTAGAGGTTTGGCTTTTGCAGGAGCATTTGTAATCCTGCTGGTTATTGCCGGCCTGATTGGATACCCATTGGTACCGGCACCAACAGTGGAAGGTTATACACTGAGGGAAAATGTTAGAAAAATCTCTTATAATGCCCCAATTAAAGTTGTTTTCACACAACCTATGGATAAAGCTTCCGTAGAAGGGGCTTTCCATATTGAACCGCTCGTGAAAGGAAAGTTTGAATGGAATAATAATACCTTAATGTTTTATCCCGAGAGCAATTTTGAGATTGGGAAAACTTATGCGGTGACGGTTGAGAAGAAGGCTAAAAGTTTCCTTCAAAAGAGTCTGACCACGGATTATGAAGAGATGTTTAATATTGTAGCTGCACCAAAAGTTGCATTGTTCTCACCTGCTATGAATTCTGAGGCCGTTACCCCCAATGCTAAAATAACGGTTCTTTTTGACAGGCCAATGATTGCCTTAACTACTCTTGACCAGGGTGTTGCCAAGGCTCCGGACATTAGAATATCTCCTGACGTAGAAGGTAAATTTAAATGGCTTGGGACCAGTTCTGTCCAATTTATCCCGGAAAAGCTGAAGAATGCGACCAAATATACTGTAACTGTACCTAAAGGGACTGTCGCGGCCGACGGAGGCGTTACTGAAGAAGATTACATCCTTAATTTCACGACTCTAAAGCCGGAACTGTTGAGCACCTATCCTGAGGATAAAAATGCTTATAACGGCCCAAAAACAAAGATTAAACTGGAATTCAACCAGGCGATGAAGTTAGACGCAACGGGAAACTCTATTGCTTTGTATCTTTGTGAAGAATGCAAAGACATCAAAGATTTGTCAGCGCTCTCAAATTTGACCAATGCTAACA
>JAGOLJ010000114.1 GCA_017994125.1 Candidatus Altimarinota bacterium | reverse complement strand
GATCAACAAAATAAGAAGCCTCATGGATCGATTTGCTCTTCGCATACTTCCACGTCCATCGAATAGCGCGAATACTGTTTTTATACCGTTTTCTCAAGAATTCCTTTTCTCCTTCTTCCAGCTCCTCCGTAAATCCAGCTCTGGCATACTTATCCCTTCTTTTACCATAAATACTTATACACGACTCTTTCCAGATAAAAAGATGGTAAGTAAGTGTTCTCCTGATGACCGGATCATCATCAGCCTCTTCTTTGCTTATGATCCCTGTCTCCGCCCACTTATCACGCAGGAAAAAATAAAAGTCCGGATCCTTGCGCATAGCTGAAACCAGTTTCCTGTGGATTGTCGCCATCAATTCTGGATACCGGCGTAACTGGCCAACATCAAGCATTTCTGCTTTTTCATATCTTCTGGCCTCATCATGAAAAACCTGCCAGCTCTTCCTGGCAGCTTTTAAAAAAGTTTCCAGAATTATTTTTTCTCCTGCTTCTGTTGCTTCCAAATCCTCATCCATCAACCCGTAAGACATAAAATACCATTTCAGCTTCATATAAAGAGCAGGGTGAACTTTCAAGACATCCAAAAGCAGCTGCCTGACTTTCTCTTTAACCTCTTCAGATTTACATATTTCCGGATCACCAGCCACTTCAAAATCTCCGGTACTAAAGGCCGTAATCCCCTGTATTGCCATAAAGTCCTCGGCAAAATTTCCGGATGTCCTTTGCTGATACACTCTGTTTAAAGCATTCACCCCATTAAAAGCCATTATTGTATCCATAAACCCGGCATTGTCACCAGCCCGTAATGTCGCTTCCTTAAACACTTTCCGTGCCGCACCATAATCTTTTTTCTCAAGGTAATAGTGTAATTTCTCACCCAAATATTTGGCCTCTTCCCTTTTATACAGATCCTCCTCGCCACCTTTTTCCACTGCCGGCTCACCGGTTGCGCGTAAAACCATCCTCACTTCTTCATTCTGCTGTCCAGACACTTCAGTCACCAAAAAACCGTAAATATCCCTTTCTTCTTTAACAATGTCGCTGACCGTCTTTCTTGGAATTATGGGCCTGCCAAAGACCTTCGCTAGCAAAGGCACCATTTCCAGCACTGAACGCAGACTGTTCCTTATCTGCATCTGCATCAAGGCCACCCTATCCTCATTTGCGACATCGGGAACCGCCTTAACCATTGCTAATTCATTGGATTCCCCGACCTTCATTGTCATATAGAACAATTAATAGCCCAAAAGGGACGCAAACTAACATTGTTATTGGTTTTAGTCAAATTAAACCTCCAAAAACCTGACAAAATACTCCTTGGGCTTAATTTCCTCTGCCACAACGGCTTTCCAGGACGTATCAACCTCCGAAATTCGCCTAAAACGGTTCCCTGACTCCGCTTCCTCCAGCCCGCCCGGCCCTCCGGACAAAACTCCGCCGGACAAACCGCCACCGGCCAAAACCCCTCCAGCGAACAAAGGATCAATCACCCTCGACTTACAAAAAACATGTACATCATAATGCTCCGGGTCATTCACGTAGGCATATTTAAGATTCATCCGGTCATGGAGTTTCTGCAATTCGGCATCCTCATGCAGAAATTTCGCAATCCTATCCAGGACAAACTGGTCTGTCCTATACAGATCATCCCACTCCACATAACCGCGCCTCAAAGCCTGGGCCAGATAAAGCCCCACCGAACTAAGCATCACCCCGGCCGGCATCCCGCAATAATATTTCACATTCATCACTCTGAAAAAATCGGCAAACTGCCTGGCGCTTTCATAATTGTCAAAAAACCATACCCCGTTTTTAGCCTTTAAATGGCCCAAATAATATTCAACCTCACCCTTGCTGATCTCATCAGAAACAGCCGCATCCCTTAAAATGTAATCAATCCTGTCCGCGCATAAATCAGGCAACTTTGTTTCTTTAAGCGGGAAATTGGCATCATCCAAAATATACGCCGGATCGATACCATACTTTTCAAGTATTAAAGGAAGCTCAGATCTTTTAACAAATTCATCAAAAACGCTATCCTGATGCCCCTGGCTTTTTCCCCAATCCCCCTCCATGGCGTAATCAACACAATGCGAAAACGCCCCATGCGAAACATCATGTATTAATCCGGCAATTTGCTCTTCCAACCCGGCCCCGTAACGTCGTAACAGGCCGAACACCCCCATGGAGTGCTCAAACCTGCTGCAGACCCGTCCCGGAAAATGAGGATCATAAAAACCATACTGGTCCACTCCCTTCAATCTTTGCAGGGATGGGCTGTTGATAAGTTCCAAAAGCACCGGCTCCGTAACCTCAAATTCCCCATAAATACGATCGATATAATTCATGCTCCCTCATCTACATATTCCAAAAACAGCTTCTTGGTAAAAGCCCCACGCTCCTCCTTTTTGGATAACTTTTTAATCATGACTTCGTCCCTGTTTATACCAAACTCTTCTATTACCGCGTCCAAAATCTCCATCACATCCGAAATCTCATTAATCATATCTTCCATTGATTCAGCCTTCTTAAGTTCAATTGCTTCCTCCAGCAGCTTTTCTTTAAGAGCTTCCCTGTAATCTTCCCGGTTCAACTCACGATAATTGGGTAATTTACCATGACTTCTGATCACTTCCGGAATCCGGTCGCGAATCAGCTTATTATAGGTTTTTCTGGTAAGCATAAGATTCAGGTTAATTTATCACTTACCGGGTATTATAATAAACCAAAGAGAACTATTTCATCAACATTATGAAAAAAAACACCAACTTTTGGGGCCAGACCCAATCCGACCTCTATTCTTATTACTACGATTCCCTCTCCCAGCCTTTGCAGACAGCTGCCGAAATAAAATTCCTAAGCCATATCTTCACTAAAAAACAAAAATTAATCGAACTCGGCTGCGGCAGCGGACGAACACTCATTCCCTTGCTCCAAAAAGGCTACCGGATCGACGGCCTGGACCTGTCACCAGTCATGCTGTCCAAACTCCGGCGCAAACTGGCCCAGGTTAAGTGCAGCGCCTGTCTTTTCCAAAAAGATCTCACCAGATTTTCACTGAAACAGAAATATGATGGAGCCAATCTTTCCCAGCGCACCCTCAACTTCATCACCAATCCGGAAAAACAGCGCAAGGCACTATGTAACATCGCCCAAATCCTCAACCCCAAAGCCAGGCTAGTCATCAACCTTTGTCCCGGAAAACCCTGCAACGTCTGCGAATCCCAGCCTCAGCTAATCAAAAGTGAAAACTTTACCTTTACGCCACCTGCTCCTGCCAAAACAACCGGCTCAAAAATCTCCGACATCCACACTATTGAACTTTGGGAAAGCTGGAAAGCGGATCAACTCAAACAAACATGGAACATCATCAACGAATTCCGCGTAAGTAACGCCACAAATCACCCTACTACAGCCATAACAGCCCAACTCAAAAC